>NZ_JBITIB010000025.1:0-130918 GCF_044458565.1 Streptomyces sp. NPDC050433
TCACGAACTGCCGCAACATGACGGGCCGTCAGCTCGCTACACTCGGAAAGAGGCACCTGACCAGCCACGATAGCGAACTACCGCTGGAGTACTAGGAGGGGATCGCGCGGATCAGGGTCAACGAACCGTCCAGGAAAGGCTGTTGGCGCAGGGCGCCGTGGTGTCGGTCCCAGGCGCCCGACTCGATGTCGCGGCGCAGCGCCCCGACATACCGCTCGCGCTCGTCGGCCGCGACGAAGCTCCACGCCGAGCATGCCTGCCGGGCGGCCGGGTCGAGCAGTCGCTCGGGGCGGGCGTAGTACGCCTCGTTGAAGCCGTCCGTGCAGTCCGCGGGGATCGGTACCGGCCGTACGGAGACCTGGCCGCCCAGCGTCCGGGCGACGGTCTCGACCGACGGGTAGCGGCGGGCCTCGGTCTCCAGGACGTCGGGGGCGTACTCGTACAGCCAGAACTCCCGTACCAGGTCCGGATCGCACGTCAGTATCACCACCGGGCCGCGTGCCACGCGGCGCATCTCGCGGAGTCCCGCCTCGGTGTCGCTCCACTGATGGATGCTGAATGTGGTCATCGCCGCGTCGAAGGAGTCGTCCGCGAACGGCAGGTCCTCGGCCACCGCGTCGACGGCGGCCGGCAGATGCGCGGGGCGCTGCGCGCGCATGGCCGCCGACGGCTCGACCGCTGTGACGTCCAGGTCCGTCGACTCGTACGAACCGGCCCCCGCACCGACGTTGACGACCGTCCTCGACAGCCCGAGCGCCGCGGTGATCCGTGCGGCGATCCGCGCGTCGGGGCGACGGTGGTCGGTGTAGCCGCCGCCGATCGCGCCGTAGTCCGCGTCCCCCGCGCTGCCGTCCGCTCCCCTTTTGTTCATGCCAGGAACATAGCAAACGGGCCACCCTCAGACATGAAAGGGCACCGTGGTGACCACGACCTTGCGCAAGGGTCGCAGCGCCCGGCGCAGACGGGCGGCGGTGCGGCTGTGCAGAGCGCTGTAGCGCCGCTGGCGCACGACGACCTCCGGGAGGATCACGGTGAGGGTCAGGTCCGGCCGCTGGTGGTGCAGTGCCTCGATGTAGTTGACCAGCGGTGCGACGACGGCGCGGTACGGGGAGACGAGTTCCTGGAGGGGCAGATGGTCGCCCCACAACTGCCATTGGCCACGGAAGCGTTCGGCCTCGTCGGCGGCCGTGCTGACGTGGATGACAAGGACGGGCTGCTGGAGCGAGGCGGCGTACGCGAGCGCGCGCATGCCGGCGCGGTCGAGCGTTTCGATCAGTACGAGGGTGAAGTGCCGGACCTCCTCCGGCACTTCCTCCGTCTCCTCGGGCCGCTCCTCCGCCCTCCCAACCTCTCCGTTCGGCGCGAAAGCCTGCGGGGCGCGGGGGTGACTGGGGTCCCGCGAACTCTCGACCCCCTGGATCGGCACCTCGACACGGGGCGCGATGGTGCGGCGCGGGAGTTCGATCGAGTGCCGTTGGAGTCGCAGCGCGGCGGCGACGGTGTCGTAGTGGCGTCGGATGTGCGTCGTGACGTAGAGGAACAGCGCGACCGCCACGAGCGCGACCCAGGCACCCTCGGTGAACTTGGTGATGCCCGCCGTGATGAGGACGATCGAGGAGAGCACGCCACCGACCGCGTTGAACAGCAGGCTCTTGCGCCAGTGACGGTCCCTCAGGCGCCACCAGTGCACCACCATTCCGGCCTGCGACAGGGTGAAGGCGAGGAAGACGCCGACCGCGTACAGCGGGATGAGCGACGCGGTGCGCCCGTCGAACGCCACGTAGACCAGCCCCGCCAGGACCGACAGCAGGATGATGCCGTTGCTGAAGGCGAGACGGTCGCCCATCCGCGCGAAGAGGCGGGGCGCGTGGTCGTCACGGGCGAGCAGGGACAGGACGCGCGGGAAGTCGTTGAAGGCGGTGTTGGCCGCGAGGAGCAGTACGGCGGCTGTGGCCGCCTGCGTGAAGACGTACATCGGGCCCGAGCCGAAGCTGAGGTGTGCGAGCTGCGACAGCACCGTCTCCTTGGACTCCGGCAGGATCCCGCCGAGGTGGACGATGACGATGATGCCCGCGAACAGGACGATGAGGAGCCCGACCATCCAGGTCAGCGTGGTACGGGCGTTGCGCCACTCGACGGGCTTGAACGCCGGGACCGCGTTCGAGATCGCCTCGATGCCGGTCATCGCCGTCGCGCCGGACGCGAAGGCCCGCATCACGAGGAGGATCCCGAGCCCTTCGGTGGCGTGGATGGGTGGGTGGGGCACCGCGTGGAAGCCCCGGTCGGCAGCGTCGGCGAGGCCGGCCGCGATCAGCGCCAGCATCGCGATCACGAACGCGTAGGTCGGCGCGGCGAAGATCGCGCCGGCCTGCCGGATCCCGCGCAGGTTGCAGGCGAGAAGGACGGCGATGGCGGCGACGCCGAGCGGTACGACGGACGAGGCGAGCGACGGCAGGGCCGAGGTGATCGCGGCGACACCGGCGGATACGGACACCGCCACGGTCAGGATGTAGTCGGTCATCAGCCCGGCGGCGGCCGTGAGCCCCGGAACGCGTCCCAGGTTGTCGCTGGCGACGATGTAGGAGCCGCCGCCGCGCGGATAGGCACGGATGGTCTGCCGGTACGAGACGCCGATGGCCAGCATCAGGAACACGATGGTGGCGGCGACGGGGGTCGAGTAACCGAGTCCGGCGGTGCCCGCGAGAACGAGGACGGCGAGCAGCGCCTCCGGCCCGTACGCGACGGAGGAGAGCGCGTCGGCGGACAGGACGGGCAGGGCGACCAGTTTGCGCATCCGCTCGCGGGCGATGGCCGTGTTCGCCAGCGCGGGGCCCAGCAGCAGGCGGCGCATCCGGTACACGGCACGGGTCCGGTCGACGGGGGCCGGCGGAGGTCCCTCGCCCGGCGGCGCGCCGCCGGGGGGCGCAGGGGGTGCCGCGGTACGCGACGCCGAAGGGCCGAACGGGGAGACCGGAACGACCCGTCCGAAGCGGGCGGGTCTGATCTGGGCCGGTGCGGGGAGGCTCCCCAGGTCCGGGTCGACGGGCAGCGCGCGCCGCCATACCTCGGGTCCCGCCGACACCCGCCGCCACTCACGTCCCACGCTGCCCAGCACGCGTAGTTGCTGTGCGTCGAGTGCACGGAGGGGGGTGCTGCCCGGTACTGCCGCGCTCCGTGTGCTCTTGGTGTTCGAGTTGTTACCGCGAGTGCCCGACATGCCGCAAGTGTGACGGAATGCCTATCTCATGGGTGGGAGTGACGCCCGGAGGTTACGGCCGACGCTCCCCCGCCCTCCGTTACGTCACCGCTTGCCGCGCCGGATCCAGTGGCCCCGTCGCTGACGCCGGAGCGCGGGCGGTGTCGCGCGCGGCGGCCCGCCCGACGGCTGGGCCGACTCTGCGGGCGCCGGCCGGCCGGATGTGCGCTCAGCCGGCCGCTGGAGGGTGTCGAGGGCGTAGTTCGTGGTGGCGATGCAGTTCACGAGCTGCTCCTCGGTGAAGTCCTCCGACCCGGGCACATGCGGAACGAACCCGATCAGCGCCCCTTCGTTGACGATCTCCGCGTCGAGCCCGGCCGCCCCGTCCATGTCCCAGAGCGCCTCGATCCGGTCGTCGAGGACGACCCGGATACCGAATTCGTAGACGCCCGCGTGCACCAGATGCGCCATGACGCCGCGGGCACGAAGCTCCTCGGTCAGACGCGCGGCGCGATCCGAGTCCATACGGAGCACCTCTTCACGTACGACGTTTCCGGGCCCACGCCGTCCCCTCATGGGGGCGTCCGGAAGCCCTCGTCCTTACCACGGTACCGCTCCCCCAGGCGATACGGCGCGGCACACGGCGCACCCGCGACCCGCCACGCGCGCCTGCGCCGCGCCCGATCTCACACCTCCGGTGCCCGTATCCACTCGGCGCTTCGCCCGAGCATGGGCCCCTCTCGTCAGATGGGCCCAGTAGTGGGCCCAGAGGCCCTGCGTCTGGGCCCGGACGGCTCCTTACCCTCCAGTCCGATCGGGTGAACGACTCAAAGCTGGGGCGAGGAGCTCGGATGAACACCAGTCGCTACGCTCACAGAGCGCGCGGGCGCGGTGAGGCAGGTCAGGGTGGTGTCGAGTACGTCGCGATGATAGGCGTCGTCGCGGCGATCATCGGCGCGATCCTGGCGCTGACCGTCCCCACCGACACGGCCGTCGCCCTGGAGGACGCGGTGTGCCGGATCGTCAACGCCGGTGACGGCGGCGAGGGTTGCGACTCCGGCGACGGTGACGGGGAGGACGGCGGCGGAGGTGGCGGCGGGGACGGCGACATACCCGAGGGCCCGCCCGACGATCCGTTCCAGCCCGCCAAGTGCCTGCTCTCCCAGGATCAGACCAAGACCACGGTCGTCGTCCAGATCCTGTTCATCAAGATCAGCAGCTCCGAGCAGATCAAACTCCAGCAGTGGTCCGACGGCACCGTCACCCTGGAGCGCGTGACCGAAAGCGGGGGCGGGGTCACGGCCAGCATCTCCGCGGGTATCCCCGGTCTGAAGGAGTGGGGCGGCAGCGCCTCGCTGAGCGGCAGTTATATGAAGGGCAGCGGCAGCGGCGGTCAGTGGCTGTTCAACGGCAACAAGACCGGCGACCCGCAGAAGGACCTGGAGCTGAACCTGGCGGACGCCAAGCAGTTCACCGAGTATCTGAAGGCGCAGGGCGAGTGCAACTCGCGCCCGGCCGGGCCCCGTTCCTCCGAACTCGGCATGATCTGCGGCTACCACGCCGACAAGAAGAAGCCCGACCTGCCGCCGGAGAAGGCGCCGGATGTCGACATCACCAAGACGAGCACCGAGGTGTCGGGCGGGGTGAGTTTCGGCAAGTCCTTCACGAAGGGCAAGGGCGGGAAGGACAAGGACGGCAAGCCGACCGACCTCGGCAATATCTCGGGCGAGTTCGGCACCGGCACCATGACCGAGGACGTCGTCGTCATGCGCGCCAACACCGGCCCCGACGCCGGCAAGATCACCTTCGTCTACACCTTCAGCGTCGACGCCAAGGGCGGCGAACTCGCCCAGGGCAAAGCCACCCGCATGCAGCAGGTCGCCGTCACCTACGACGCGAAGACGTTCGACCAGGAGGAGAAGGACGGCAAGGAACACCGCCCCGAGAAACTGGTCATCACCACCAGCCAGGAGAACGGCGAAGGCGCCGGCGTCCAGGCCGGAGCCGGCGCCAACATCCCCGGAACGCCCGTGACCATCGACGTCGGCGGCGGTGGCGGCACCATCAACTCCAAGATCCACACCGAGTCCGCCGAGGTCGTGCTGGACAACGACACCGACAGCAAACTCGTCGAGGACTGGCTGCGCGGACGCGGCGACTTCCCCGCCGGCGACGCCCTGCCCACCCCCTCCGACGCGGCGGAAGCACCCGGCAGCGACGCCGGACCACTGGAACGCCTGCTGCACGACAAGGGCAAGCTGTCACGCCTCGACTACAACGCCAACACCGACTGGTGGAACGCCTCACTCGGCATCGGCTTCGGCATCTCCGCCGGACAACTCACCGCAGGCTTCAAACTCTTCGGCATCGACATCACCCACGAAGAGAAGAACCAGACCATCACCGGGAACCCCACCTACGCCACCGGACCCAAAAACGGCGGCGCACGACCCTGGGTCGAATGGAAGAAGTGCACCCAGACGAAGCCGATTCCCTGACCGCTGATCAGGAGGCGGACCATGAACCGTCGCGGGCGCCGGTACCCCCCTCGGGCCGGTCTCCGGCCACCGGCCGGCGCCCGCGGCACCCGATGCCCCGGAGCCGGCATGGCGGTTCCGGGGCATCGCCTACCCTCCGCCTTCGACGGAACAGCGGAGACCGGTGCAGCGGTGTCCGGTGGGGCGGAGCACCGGAGCACCGGGCGTGGGCAGTTGGCGCGCGGCGTACGACCGCGTGCGGGCGTCGCGCGACCTGTGTGAGCCCTGACCCGATCCGGTCTCACACGGCTAGGCTGAGATCGACGCCCGTGAGGGAGGGGATGCTGTGGACGGCGGCGTGGTGGGGCTGCGGATCGCGTCCGCGGTGGTCGTACCCGTACTCAAACGGCTGTTACTCCCGGCCGCGAAGGTACCGGGCGCGGAGTTCGGCGAACGCCCGATCCCGATCCGCCGGCTGGTCGCCTTCGGCAAGGAGCACCGCACCCTCACCGAGGACGATCTGCACAAGCTCACCCGCGAGTTGGTGCGCCGCGCCGTCCGGGCTGCCGGGCCGCACGACCCGCCGGTCGGCGCCGACGAGCACGACGCCGTCGGCCAGGCCCTGACCCGCACCCTGCACGCGCTCGGCGATCTCGACATGGACGACGTCCACGCCTTCGGGCTCGGCCCCGAGCGGCTGGCCGCCGAACTGTCCCGGCGCGCGGGCCCCGACACCCGCCGGCTCCTGAGCGACGACGCCGCCCGGTTCCACGACCGGCTCCTGGAGACGGCCTGCGTGCATCTCGTACGCCTCTTCAGCCAACAGCCCGGCTTCGCGGCCCGCGCCCAGATCGAGCAGAGCCGCGAACTGCGCGCGCAGAGCGCGAAGTTGGACCGCCTGCTGGACCGGCTGCCGGACATCAGCCGCCTGGACGCCGACTTCGAGGAGGCGTACGCGCGCTACATCGTCGAGTGCCACGGCCGGCTCACCATCTACGGCGTCGACCTGCGCGAACCGGACGGCCAGGACTGGCCGTTGGAGTCCGCGTATCTGAGCCTGGAGGCCATGCCGTACCGCGGTGGGACCGATCCCGTCCATGTGGTCAGCGGCGAGTCGGGCGTCGACCGGGACACCGAGACCGAGCGCGCCGGCGGCCCGGCCGAGGCCCTTCTCGCCAGCCATGAGCGGGTACTGCTGCGCGGAGTCGCCGGCACCGGCAAGACGACGCTCGTCCAGTGGCTGGCCCTCGCCACGGCGCAGCAGGACCGGGTGCCCGGCGGTCTGCCGCAGCTGTACGGGCGGGTGCCGTTCGTCCTGCCGCTGCGCGCGCTGGTACGCAAGGACGCCGACCTCCCGATGCCCGAGGACTTCCTGCGGTGGATCGGCTGTCCGCTGGTGGGCACCGAGCCCGACGGGTGGGCGGCGCGGGTGCTCCAGCACGGGCGCGGCGTGCTCCTGATCGACGGGGCCGACGAGATCCCGAAGGGCGAGCGGGCCCGCGCCAGAGCCTGGCTCAAGAAGCTGATCGCCGTCTTTCCGGGCAATCTGTGGCTGCTCACCTCCCGCCCGTCGGCCCTCGACCGGCAGTGGCTCGCACGAGAGGGCTTCCAGGAGTTCACGCTCACCCCGATGCGCCCCGCCGACATGCGCCAGTTCATCCGGCGCTGGCACACGGCGGCCAGGGCCGCCGAGGAGTTGGGCGAGTCGCTGACGCTGTCGCTGCGCAGCAGCCCCGAGTTGAGCCGGCTGGCGACCAACCCGCTGATGTGCGCGCTGATGTGCGCCCTGCACCGGGAGCGCCGCGGCTTCCTGCCGCAGGGCCGCGCCTCGCTGTACGAGGCGGCGCTGTCCATGCTGCTGGAGCGGCGCGACCTGGAGCGTGAGGTGTACGGTCGCGGCCACCGCCCGGAGTTGGACCAGAAGTCGGCCACGGAGCCGCTCCAGCGGCTGGCGTACTGGCTGCTGCGCAACGAGCGGACACAGCTGGAACGGGCGGACGCGGTCGACGTGGTGCGACGGCTTCAGCCGTCCGTACCGCGTCTCGCCGAAGTCGGTACGCCGGAAGAGGCACTGCAACTGCTCCTGGAGCGCTCGGGCCTGCTGCGCGAGCCCGCCACCGGTGCGGTGAGCTTCATCCACCGGACCTTTCAGGACTTCCTGGGTGCCAGGGCGGTGCTGGAGGAGCGCGACATGGGCATGCTGGTGAACAACGCACACGTGGACCAGTGGGAGGACGTGGTTCAGATGGCCGTCGCACAGGCAAGACACCAGGAACGCGCCGACCTCCTGACCCGTCTGCGGGAGCGGGGCGACCGGGAGAAGGACGCGGCGGTGCAGGCGCGGTTGCGGCTGCTCGCCCTCGCCTCCCTCGAACAGGCCACCCGCCTGGAGCCGACGGTGCGCGAGGCGATCGAGGACCGGGCCGCGCGGATGCTGCCGCCGCGCAGCCTGCGCGAGGCCAGATCGCTGGCCCAGACAGGCCCGTTGCTGCTCGGTCTGCTGCCCCGCGCGAAGGATCTTCAGGGCGACGAGGAGCTGGCCACCGTCCACGCGATATGCCAGATCGGCGGGGACGCAGCGATCCCCCGGCTGCGTGAGTTCCTGGAGACGAGCCAGTCCGCCGTCCGGGCACAACTCCTCGACCACTGGGACCGGTTCGACACGCTGGTGTACGGCGAGGAGATCGTACGGCCGCTTCTGGAGACGGCTCCGGACGAGGCGGTGACCGTTCGCTCGCACGCCGAGCTGGACGCCCTGCGCACCATGTCCGGATATCAACGCGTCGGCCTGCGCGGTGATTTCAGCCCCGAGGAGATCCGTACGTCGCTGAACCCGCGCCGGCTGCGCGAGCTGCGGCTGCACAACACGCTCCAGCTGGAGGACCTGGAGCTGCTGTCCGTCTACCCCGAGCTGGAGACGCTGGCGCTCCAGGGCTGCCGGAATGTGAAGGATCCGACGCCGCTGACCCGGCTGCCGCGTCTGCGGCGCCTCGAACTGCGGGATCTCCCCCAGTTCGAACCCCTGCTGAAGCTGTCGGACTGCCCTGCGCTGGAAGGGCTGTTGGTCGGGTCGGAGGTGCCGTGGCGCGGGCTGTCCGACCTGCCGCGCGCCGCCGAGCTGCGCCTGCTGTCGCTGCCGCCGGCGGCGGCGCAGCTCGCGGGAATCGTGCGGTGCCGGGGGCTGGAGGAGCTAAGGCTCCAGGACGCCAGCGATCGGGTGACGCCCGACGAATGGGGTTCACTGCTGGGCGAGTTGCCGGATCTGCGGAGGCTGAGCCTGTCGCCGCAGCAGCTCAGCATGCTGCTGTTCGCGCCGCGTACGGAGATTCCGCAGGTCACGCATCTGACGGTGCGGGCGAGGGCGGGTGCGGCGGTGCCGCTGCGGCGGATCGCCAGGCGGTTGCCGGGACTTGAGGAGATTCATCTGTCCCAGGTCTCGGAGCTGGACCTGGGCTCACTGGCCGGGCTGCGCCGACTGCGCCTGGTCCGGCTCTCGTACGCGGGTGAGATACGCGGGGCGGACGCGCTCCCCGACAGCGTCGAACTCGACATCCATCCGCATCCCTGACATGGACGCTTGGGCGGGCCAACCGCTGGAGCCGAGGGGCGTCCTGAGCCGCGCTCTCTCCCGAGTCCCACCTGTCACAACCACGTGACAGAGTGTTGTATCGACCTGGCGAGGAAGTTACCCGGCCGGTAAGTTCTATGATTCCAGGCTCAATTGGTATGGATGTCCGCGGTTGGTGTCTCGGGGAAGCGGTGCCGTCCACCTCCGGGCTCGTGGCTGCCGGTCGGCGACGGAGAAGGGGGCGTGACGCGACCATATGCGCTCGACGGACACGTCACCGCTCCACGGCCGCGATCCGCTGCTGCGCTCGCTCGTCCCCCGGCTCATCGGTCTGGCGTACGACGAGAGGTCACGTACCCCCAGGGAGCACCACGGTGATCTGCCCGTGGTGCTGGTGACGGGCCATCACGGCATGGGACGCAGCGCGGTCCTGGCGGACGTGGCGGCGCACTACCGGGACCGGCTCCCGCTGTCCCACGTCAAGGTCGTGCCGACCGAATCGGGAGCGCTGCCGTACGGCCCCGCCCACGGCACCGAGGCCACCGCGTCCACCCTGGTCGGACTTCTGGCGGAGCTGGTGTGCGGTCTCGCGCCGGAACTGCGGCACCGTTTCCCGGTCCTGACACCCGGTCTGTTCGCGGTCTCCGGCTGGGACCGCGGCAACTCCGAGCAGCGCGACGCGACATGTCTGCTGCACGCGCGGCTGCTGCTGGCGTGCCGGCTCGCCGGCGGGGACGCGGACACGCTGCGGCACACCTGGGCCACCGCTGTCGAGGGCCGGCTGGCGGCTCCGCACGGCGACGGGATGGAGCGGGACCGGGAGGCGGTCACCGGGGCCGTGGTGGCCGAGTACACCGAGCGGTACGGGCCGGTCGCCGCCCGCGCGTGGTACGCGCGCCGCTTCCCGCCGGGCGCGGACGGACAGGATCCGCTGCCGCTGCTCGGGGAGTGGTTCCAACAGGGAGGTGACTACCGGGACTTCGCCGAGCAGAGCCTGATGGCGGCCTTTCTGCACGATGTCGCCGCCTCGTACGGCAGGCTCCGGCGGTGGAACCGGGAGCCCTGGCCGCTCGTGCTGCTCGACGACGCTCATCTGACAGCGGGTCAGGTATTTCTGGATCTGCTGCTGAAGAACCGCGCGCTGCCCGAACGCCCCGACCACGAGGAGCTTGTCGTCGTGGCCACCCGGCTCGGCGATCTGCCGGAGGCGGAGGAGGCCGAGGCCGCGATCCGGCGTGAGCTTCCCGATCTGGTGAAGTCGTCCGGCTGGGAGCGCCGGGGCCGCGCCCCGTCCGCCGGTCTGCTCGCCGTGCCGCTCGCGCCGCTGAGCCGGGACGACATCCTGCCCCTGCTGGTGCCGGACCGGCCGGCCAGGCCGCTCCACCCGTATCTGGCCTCCGCCGTGCACTCGCTGACCGGCGGGCATCCGGCGGCGACCACCGTGCTGTGCGCCGCGGTTCTGGACGCCACCGAGCGGGGCGTCGCCGTGGAGCCGCGCGGCCTGCTCGAACTGACCACGAGGGACGGCCGCGCGGTCACCGAGGTGCTGCTGGAGCGGCTGCTTCCGGACCGGCGCCAGCGCGACCGGCTGACGCTGCTCTCCCTCGCCCGTGACAGCACGGCGGCGGAGGCGCTGGCGGCCCATCTGCGCTTCCAGGGGCCGGACCAGCTCCCCGCGAACTCGGCCACCGACTATCTGGAGGACCAGCACTGGCAGCGGCTCACCCGCCCGGACGAGCCGCTGGTCGCCGACACCCTGTTGCAGACACTGCTCGTGCACGAGGCACGGCGCACCTCACGGACGGCCGACGCGGGCCGGAACTGGCAGGAGATCCACCACTTCCTGCGGATCCACCACACCCAGCGTGGCGAGAGCGGAGAGGCGGACGCGCTGCGGCACACGCTCGCGACCGGGAACGCCGAGACGGTCGTCGCCACACTGGCCGAGGAGTTCCAGTCGGAACAGGACGAACAGGCCGCCACACACTGGGTGTTGTGCCTGCGGTACGCGGCGACGGCACCCACACCGCCGGCGCCGCCGGCCGGGGAGTGGATCGACGAGCGGATGCAGGTGGCCCTCGGCGCGCACGACGGCCGGTACGCGGAGCTGGACGACATCGAGCGCTGCGTCAACAGGCTGCTGCACGCCCTGTGGCACGTGTTGGAACCGCACGCCGAGCCGGACCCCGACATGTGCCGGGCGGTCGGCGAGGAACTGGCGTACCTCTCACCACGGCATCGGTCCTGGCACGCGGTCCTCGGGCAGGCCGCCCGCAGCTGGCCCGTCGCGGCACGCAAGAAGCGCCCGTTACCCGTCCCCGGAGAGTGAGGAGGAAGAGATGCCGGCCCGTCTGTTGCGTCGACACCCCCGCGAGTGGGGTCCGGTCGACTGGCTCACCGTCCTCGGCCTGGGGGCGCTGGCCGCCGTGGCGATCGCGGTCCTCGTCAACGTCCTGCGGGGTCCCGGCCCGTGCGGTGACGATCTGGAGGAGATCGGCGGCGACTGCGTCGGTGTCACCGCGGGTGCCTTCGAGGCGGATCCGGAGATCGCGAGCCTCATCGAGGCGGTGGCGGACGAGAACACACGGGTGCGCGAGGGCTGGGAGTCGCCGTCGAGCGGGCCCAAGATCCCGTACGTACGGATCGCGTTGATGATGCCCTTCACCGCCGACGAACACAGCGCGATGACAACGGACATGATCCGCAGGGGACTTGCCGGCGCGCTGGCGGCGCAGCGGCAGGCCAACTCCTTCGGCGGACCGCACTACCAGTTGCTGCTCGCCCCCGACGGCCGGAACCTCGACGCGTGGGAGCCCGTCGTCGACCGGCTCGCCGAACTGTCCAAGGACACCAGCGCGCCGCTGGTGGGGGTGACCGGGATCCCGAGCAGTACGCCGGAGACGCGGGACACGATCGCGGCGCTGAGCAAACTCAAGATCCCGACGGTGGGCCCGGTCATCACCTCGGCCGACATGAACTCCACGTACTTCTTCAAGACCTCCCCGAACAACGACCAGTTCGCCCGTGCGCTGAAGCTGTACCTGGACCGGAACCCGCAGGACCGCAAAGGATTCATGGTCTGGGACAACCGCGACGAGGACGTCTACTCGAAGAATCTGCGCGGCGTCTTCGAGAAGCACTTCAACGACACGTACGACCTGTCGAACCACAGCTCCAACTTCATCGGCTCGTCGGGCACCGCCGAGGGCATCCCGCAGCGGTTCAGCGACGCCGTGCAGAAGATCTGCAACGAGAAGTCGGACACGGTCTTCTTCGCCGGCCGCGACCAGGACCTGCCCGCCTTCGTCGCGCGCCTCGCGCAGGAGGGCGATTGCGGGCGCACCTCACAGCTGCGCATCCTCAAAGTCGGCATAGGTCTGGAGCCGACCCTCACCGCGAACGCGCCCCGGCGGTGGCTGGAGGAGGCGCGGGCCACGATCGTCGACGCGTCCGCCGTCGATCCCGCCTGGTGGAGCGAGGGGGCCGAGCCGAAGAAGGCGCTGGGCCGGTTCCTCGACAGGTTCAGGGAGTTGGAGGCCGATCACGAGCTGGGCGACAAGCCGCTGGACGACGGGTACGCCGTCATGTATCACGACGGCTTCACGCTGCTCGCGGACGCCGTGGACCGTACGTTCACGGAGATCAACGAGAACGAGGACGACAGCCGGACGCGGGGCGGGCTGTATCTCCCCTCGAAGGACGACGTGTACCACACGCTGGTCATTCCCAGCATCTCCGGCAGCACGTGCACGTCCTGTCTGGTGGGCGCCGCCGGGACGTACGGCTTCGAGGGACCGGACGCGAACGACCAGTGGGCCGTCTGCAAGCCCGTGCCCGTAGTGGAGTTCCCGGCGCGAACGGATACCGGCCGGGACCCGCTGCCCGTCTACCACACGTACCGCGGCGCAGCCGAGAACACCTGCCCCTCCTGAGCCGACGTCTGCCGCTCGGGCGAATCGGACAACCCCTGGGGCGAGTTCCAGCAGGTCCGGGGCCCGCACGTATGATCCGCCGGGAACGGGGAGGGGCGTGGTGGCGACGTCGAGGAGGCCCGACCGGGCCGGTGGACGACAGGCACGGCAGAGTCGGCAGGGACGGTACGAGACCGGGGACGACGGGCCGCGCGACAAGGACAAGGACAGCTGCCTCGAAGGGGCCGCCGACCAGTGCGTCATGTGCCGGCAGTGCTGCCCACCGATGTGGGTGAGCGCGCTGCCGGCCGTCTTCCTCGCCCTGCTGCGCCGCCCCTCGTCCGGCCAGGACCCGGCGGCGCCCCGACCCGCCGGGCGGTCGGCCGGTGCGATGTACGCGGCCGTCCGGCACTACCGGGCGGAGATCAGTCCGGCTCGGCCGCCGTGCTGCCCGTACACCCCGAGCTGTTCCACGTACGCGGTGCAGGCCCTGCACCGGCACGGCGCGCTGCGCGGCGGGTTCCTGGTGCTGGGCCGGCTGCTGCGCTGCCGGCCGGGCGCGGCCCGCCGCCGGGGCGGCCGGGACCCGGTACCGGCCGCGCGACGGCCGAGTCAGGTCACCGTCCGAGACAACCAGCCATGGACTAAAGAGAGTTGAAGGCCCGTCAGTGAAGACCGCCATACGCCGCTGGGCCCCCTACGTGGCACTGTCGTTGGCCCTCGTGCTCGCCGCCGGCTACGGGTGGTACCGGATGAGCGACACCGGAAAGGGCTGGCGGTACGAGGAGAGACTTGAGACGTTCTGCCACGGGCTGATCCCGTACGAGGAGTCCGCCGGGTTCACCGGGAAGGAGGGATCCCGTCTGTCGCGGGACTACCGGGCGGGCGGATCCGAGGGGGACTACGACTCCTGCACGGTCTCGGGCCTCGACCTCACCATCGGCCGGATCCCCGACTCCACGCTCAACGGCGACTCCTCCGGCGTCTTCGACCAGCTGGACGAGGGTGAGGGGGACACCCCGCCCGTACCTCTCGGCGGCGGCTGGCGCGGCTACACCGACCTCGACAACACAGCTGTCGTCCTGGCCTGCGACAACAAGGCCGGGGCGGTCGTCGTGACCGCCTACCACGACAGCACGGAGGACACGTCGCGGGCCGGCGGTGTCGCCGAGCTCGTCGCCGCGACCGCGGTCAAGGCGGCGGCGGACTGGAACTGCGACGCGAAGGCCGGCGGCCGCATACCGCGTCCGGCCGCCACGGTGGAGTGGGGGTCCCGCATCGACGCGAAGGGCACCTGCGGAGGGATCCCGCTGCGTGACCAGGAGTGGGTGGAGTGGATCAAGGATGCTCCGGCGAGCGGGACAGCCCCTCTTGAGCGCTGCGTGCTCGGCAACCTGAAGGACGGCGGCGAGCCCTTGCTCGATCTTGAGGCCGCGTTCGGTCCCTTCGCCCAGCGCCTGCGCTCGGACGATCCCGACGTCGGCACCTTCAAGCGCGACGCGGGTGGCTCCGAGGGCTTCTACTGGGCGACCGCCCGCTGTCCTGGGGACGGTCCGCGGGCCGCCTTCTGGGTCGATCCCGCGGAGTACGTGCACATCGACAAGTCGGCGGACGCCTTCGCGAAGAAGGCTCTCGTCGCGTTCGCCGAAAGCAGGGCTGAGCAGCACGGCTGCACCGACCTCAAGCTGCCGCCCGCCTCGTCGTAGGATCCCGCCTCTTTCCGCGCCGCCTGCGTCCAAGTCGTCCGCTGATGCGGGATGCTGACGGGACGACGGGAGGAGCGGTGGTGCGGTGATGAGGGACACGGACGTGATCGTCGTCGGCGCGGGCGCCGCCGGGCTCTCCCTCACGTACCGGCTGTGCTCGCCTTCGCCCGGCCGTCCGATCCCGGACGTGACTCTGATCGACGCCCCGGCCGGCCCCCTGAGGCCGCCGGAGCGGACATGGTGTTTCTGGGAGACCTCCCCCGGTGACTTCGACGGCGCGCTGACCGCGTCCTGGGAGGCGCTGCGCGTACGCGGGCGGGACGGGACGGCGGGTGTCGGGCGGCCTGCTCCGTTCCGCTACAAGATGCTGCGGTCGGGGGCCTTCGAGGAGTTGCTGGCCGGACGGCTCGACGGGCCCGGGGCGCCCTGCCGGGTGACGGCCCGGATCGACGCCGTCAACGACACGGCGTCCGGCGCCGAGGTGACGGGCGTCGCCGCCGACGGGAGTCCGCTGACGCTGCGGGGCCGTTGGGTCTTCGACTCGCGTCCCCCGCGTGTCCTGCCGCCCGCGCGGACGACGCTGCTCCAGCACTTCCGTGGCTGGTTCGTCCGCACCGAGCGGCCGGTGTTCGACCCCCGGACCGCCGATCTGATGGACTTCCGGACTCCGCAGCCGCCGCACGGACTCGCTTTCGGATACGTCCTGCCGACCAGCGCCCATGAGGCGCTGGTGGAGTACACCGAGTTCTCCCGTGAGGTGCTGGACGACGCGGGGTACGACCGGGCACTCAGGCGCTACACCGAACAGGTCCTCGGGCTGGGCCCGTTCGAGGTGACCGCGTCCGAGCAGGGCGTCATCCCGATGACCGACGGGCGCTTCCCGCGCCGTGTGGGCCGTTCGGTGTTCCGTATCGGTACCGCGGGCGGTGCCACCCGCCCGTCGACCGGCTACACCTTCGCGGCCGTGCAGCGGCAGGCGCGGGCCGTCGCCGCCGCGTACCACGCCGGACGGGTGCCCGAACCGCCGCCCGCCTACTCCGCGCGAGCCAGGGCGATGGACGCGGTCCTGCTGCGGGGGCTGGACAGCGGCCGGGTCGACGGCGCCGCGTTCTTCGATGGGCTGTTCCGGCGCGTACCGATGGAGCGGCTGCTCCGTTTCCTGGACGGGGACACCGCACCGTACGAGGACTTCGCGATCGGTCTGCGCACCCCGGTCGGGCCGATGCTGCGCACCGTCGCCGAACTGCCCTGGCTGCCTCGCCGGGCACCGAGAGGGAAGGACGTCGGATGACGCTCCTGCACGACGCGGAACTCGCCTCCGCGTTCGACCATGCCGCACTCGCCTACGACCGGCTGGTCGCCGTCAACCCCGGTTACCACGCGCATCTCAGGCGCTCCGCGCGACGCCTGCGGCTGCCCCGTGGCGGCGCCGGTCTGCGGCTGCTCGACCTCGGCTGCGGGACGGGCGCGTCGACAGCCGCGCTGCTGACCGCCGCCCCGCACGCCGAGATCGTGGCGGTGGACGCGTCGGCCGGGATGCTGGAGCGGGCGGCCACCAAGGCGTGGCCCGCGGGTGTCTCGTTCGTCCACGCCCCTGTGGAGCGGCTGGCCGACGCGGGCGTCACCGGTCCGTTCGACGGTGCCTTCGCCGCGTATCTCTTCCGGAACGTCACCGACCCGGACGGCACGCTCGCCGTCGTACGGTCCCTGCTCGCGCCGGGCGGCCGGATCGGTGTGCACGAGTACGCGCTGGGCGGGCGCGCCGTGGACCGCGCGGTCTGGACGGCCGTGTGCAAGGGCATCGTCCTCCCGGCCGGGCGGCTCGCCGGTGACGCGGACCTCTACCGTCATCTGTGGCGCAGCGTGGGCGAGTTCGACACGGCGCCGGCCTTCGGCGACCGGCTGCGGCGCGCCGGGTTCGCGGATGTGCGGGTGCTGCCGTTGCCGGGCTGGCAGACGGGCATCACGCACACCTTCGTGGGGCGCTCGCGGTGACCGGCCGCACCGCACCCCGACGAGGGCGGGACCACCTCGCCGGGGTGGTCCGTCCGGCGCCGGGGCGCGCCCGGTTCGGCGGCGGTGACGCGCCGCACGCGGCGGTCGTCGGGGGCGGCATCGCGGGCCTCGCCGCCGCGACCGCGCTCGCGGAGCGCGGGGTGGGCGTCACGCTGTACGAGCGTGAACAGGCCCTCGGTGGGCGGCTGGCCGGGTGGCCCATCACGCTGGCCGACGGTTCGACGGCCACGATGAGCCGGGGCTTCCATGCCTTCTTCCGGCAGTACTACAACCTCCGGGGGCTGCTCCGGCGGGCCGATCCCGGCCTCGGCATGCTCAGCGGGCTGCCGGACTACCCGCTGTTGCACAGCGGGGGCCTGTGCGACAGCTTCGCGCGGGTCCCGCGTACGCCGCCGTGGAGCGCCCTGGGATTCATCGCGCTCAGCCCCAGCTTCGGCTGGCGGGATCTGGCCCGGATGGATCCGAGGGCCGCGCTGCCCCTCCTGGACGTGCGGGTGCCCGAGGTGTACGAGGAGCTGGACAAGGTCAGCGCCCAGGACTTCCTGTCCGGGATCCGCTTTCCCGAGGCGGCGCGGCATCTGGCGTTCGAGGTGTTCTCCCGCAGCTTCTTCTCCGATCCGGCCGAACTGTCCGCCGCCGAACTGGTGTTGATGTTCCACATCTACTTCCTGGGGTCGAGCGAGGGCCTGCTCTTCGATGTGCCGGACGAGCCCTTCCCCGCCGCCCTGTGGCAGCCGCTCGGCTCGTATCTCACCGGGCACGGTGTCGAGTTGCGTACCGGCACGGCGGTGGAGGAGGTGGCGCCGGCGGCGGGCGGCGGTCTCACGGTGACGGCGGGCGGTCGGCCACGACGGTACGACGCCGTGGTGCTCGCGCTGGACAGCGGCGGGCTGCGCCAAGTGGTCGCCGACTCACCCCAGTTGTGCGACACGCGGTGGCGGGCGCGGATCGGACGGCTGCGCAGCGCCCCGCCGTTCCTGGTGTCGCGGCTGTGGCTGGACCGTCCGGTGGCCGCCGACCGGCCCGGTTTCCTCGGGACGAGCGGATTCGGCGGGCTCGACAACGTGAGTGTGCTGGACCGATGGGAGGGCGAGGCGGCGCGGTGGGCGGCCCGTACGGGCGGCTTCGTGGTCGAACTGCACGCGTACGCCGTCGCCCCCGGCGCCGACCGGGCCGCTCAACAGCGGCTGCTGGTCGAGCAGTTGCACCGGGTGTATCCGGAGACGCGGGACGCGAAGACCGTCGACGCGCGGCACGAGTGGCGCGCGGACTGCCCGCTGTTCCCGGTGGGCGGTTACGGCGATCGTCCCACCGTACGTACGCCGGACCCGGCCGTCGTGGTGGCCGGCGACCTCGTCCGTACCGATCTGCCGGTGGCGCTCATGGAACGCGCCGCGACCACGGGCTTCCTGGCCGCCAACGCGCTGCTGGAGGGGTGGGGTGTGCGCGGTCAGACGCTGTGGACCGTGCCGGACAGGGGTCGGTCGGCCGGGCTGCGCGCGCTGGTACGACTGGCCCGGCGCCGCTGACATCGGGCCGGTCGTGGGGGGGTCAACCGCCGTACCGCGCACACTCGCTGTTGTCGCCACCGCTGCGGCAGCCCACGGGTCCGGTCGGTGCGGGGACGGGGCGGTTCCGCTCGTCCTCGTGGGATTGGAGGGCGGCTCCGGCGAAGAAGGCGAGGGTGACGAGCACGGCCATCGAGCCCTGGCTCACGGCGGTCACGGTGGCCCGCGCACGGGAGGCGATCACGGCGGCCACGAAAGCCACCACCGCGACGCCGCCGAGGGCGGGAAGGTACCGCCAGAGCGACACCGGCTCGATGTCGGAGGCGGGGTCCAGGTCGAAGTGGTCGAAGAACGGCCACAGCACGACGATCACGGCCACGGCGACCAGTTCGAGGAAGACCAGCGCGCAGGACGCCCCGACGTCGGGACCTCGCTCGGCGCGGGGCTTCACCGGGGCGTCGAGGGCCGGGGGCGCGACGGGCAGGTCACTCATATCGAACACCGTGCCGGTCCGGGCGGCGCGGGGGCATGAGTACGAGTACCTAGGGGGTGTGTGACCATGAGCGGATGACATCAGGGCTTCAGGTCGATGAATCGCTCATCATCCCCGAAGACGAGCTGCGGTGGAGGCTCCCCGATGATCCGGGGGTCGGCCGGGCCGACCCCACCCTGGGCGGGTTCATCACCGAACTCAGCCTCGACACCACCGCTTGCACCGGACTGAACTCAGAGCAACGCCAAAGGATCCGTGACCGGGTCGCCGGCTTCCAGCGCACCGGCGACATCATCGTGTCAAACACCGATGGCGTGATCACCGTGAAGATCGACTGGGTCATCGAATATCCCAGGTCCACCCGCGTCGCGCGGGAGCGGCTGACCTCAGTGCTGCACGACGCCCTGGCACCCTAATGCCGAGGCGTTCGAGGTGGCCGTGGGTCGGATCGCGGGCGGGGTCACCCGGTACGGCCCCCTCCCGAGCCTGATGGCTACCTTCTGGGTTCGTACCGCATCGCCACCGCCCCCGACGCGAACTCCAGACGGCTCACGAGAACCAGGTCGACACGCTCCGACAGCCCCGCGAACAACGTCGGCCCATGGCCCACCAGCCTGGGCTGCACCACGAACTCGTACTCATCGATCAACCCCAGCTCCGCCAACGCGAGAGGGAGCTGCACGCCTCCCACGAAGATTCCCTTGCCGGACTCCCGCTTGAGCTGCTGAACGGCCTTCTCCAGATCCCCGCGCACCAGCTCCGCGTTCCAATCGACCTGGTCGAGGGTGCTCGACACGACGTACTTCTTCGCCGCGTCGATCGTCCGGGCGAAGGGTTCCGTCCAGTCGGGCCACTCCCCCGTCCGCGTCGAGAGCCGCCACGCGGTCTCCATCATTTCGTAGGTCACCCGGCCGAAGAGGAGAGCGTCGGCCCGGACAAGGTTCTCGACCGCGTGACGGTGCAATTCCTCGTCGGCGGCGATCTCGCGATGATCGCAGCACCCGTCCAGGGTGACGTTGATGGAATAGCGAAGAGCAGCCATCGCGCAAGCATAGTCACCACGTCGCGGAAGCGCCGCTCTCGCCGGGAAAGCGCCCCATGTCGCGCAGGTGCCGGCGGCGTTCCGCGTACGCGAGGTCGTCGCGCCACAGGCGGCCCGCGACCGCGCGCATCAGTGGGCGCAGTGCGGGAGCGGCGGCGCGGGCGGCGGCGAAGCCCGGCCGGTCCGAGGCGGCGACGACCGCCTCCACGACGGCGGTTCGTGGCCGGCCCCGGTCGTCGTGGCCGAGCGGGGTGGCGTGGGTCTCCACGACGGAGCCCTCGCCCTCCCCCTCCGTGATCCGCATGACGACCGTTCGCGGCTCGGGCGCCGTGAAGACGGCGCGCACCGGCACCACCACCCGCCCGGCCACCTTGAAGGAGACGTCCACGGCGAAGCCGTCACCCATGGCGGGGCCGCCCTCCTCCGGAGTGGAGAGGACCGTGAGGTCCACGAAGGAGTACGGGTGCAGCCAGGCGCCGTGCCAGGGGTCGAGGCGGTTGGCCACCACGTCCTCGGGCTCGCACACCCCGAAGCCGGTGTAGACGGCGGCGACCGACTCGGCGGGCTGGGGGCGGGGCGGGACGACCGGCCGGTCCAACGGCCTTTCGCCGCCCGCCCGGTCGAGCCGGACCCAGGCCAACACCCCGTCGTCGTGGGCCGGGAAGGGCTCCCAGCCCGCGAACGGCCCGCCGTTCAGGGCGAGTCCGTGCCAGTGGCAGATGAGCGTGCCGCAGTGCACCCGGCCGTCCTTGAGGGGCGCGCCGAGGTGGGGGCAGGCGCCGGGGCCGGCCACCAGTTTCCCCGACTCGTCGCGCCACACGACCAGCTCGACGCCCGCGACGGTTCGTCCGAGGGGGCGGCCGGGCCGTACGTCGCGGGCGGCGCCGATCACGTACCAATTGCCCGACGGCCGGGCGAGCGCCCGCTTCAACGCCGCCGCGATGAGGCCCGGCCGGGCCTCGCGCCAACTGGGCTTCTGGCGCTCCCATGTGACGGCCCCTCGGCGCAGCCTCAGCGGATACCGTCCGCGCCGGCCGTTGTGGTGAGCGCTCATGCCACTTCCCCTCGCACCGCGGCGGCTCTGGTCCGGGCCGCCGCCACACGTACCAGCCCGTCGACGGCAATGGCGGCCCGCCGCCGGCGCGGTACGACGGCGCGGCGGTGGAGCACGTCGTACCCGTCGGCGGCGACGGCGTCGAGAATCCCGCCGTACAGGACGAACGCGGCACGGATGCAGGGGCGGGACACCGGGTCGAGCATGCCGAGGCCGGGCGCCGCCCGTCGGTAGACGCCGCGGGTCAGGGCGACGGCGGCCTTCAGCGCGGCGGTGATCCGCCGGTCCCGGACGCCGGTGGTACGGCTCCACTCCAGCAGTTCGCGGTCGGCCCCGTGGGCGGTGAGCAGATCGGCCGGCAGATATACCCGGCCCCGGTCGAGGTCTTCGCCGACGTCCCTGACGAAGTTGGTCAGTTGGAAGGCGACACCGAGCGCGGCGGCGTGCGGGGCGGCCTCGTCGCGTGGGACGACGGTGCCGAGCACCGGCAGCATCTGGAGGCCGATCACGGCGGCCGAGCCGTGCATGTAGCCGCACAGGTCGTCGTAGGTGGCGTAGTCCGTGACCCCGAGGTCGCTGCGCATGGCGGTCATGAAGTCGGTGAACAGGCGGTGGTCGATGCCGTACACCGTCGCGGTGTGGGCGAGCGCCCTGACCACCGGCTCGCGGCTGCGGCCGGAGCGCAGTCCGTCCGTCAACCGCTGTTGGAGTGCGCCCAGTTGGTCGGCGCGCTCGGTGGCGGTGGCAGGTGATTCGAGGTCGTCGACGATGTCGTCGGCCCAGCGGGCGAAGCCGTAGAGGGCATGGACGGCGGGGCGCCGTTCGACGGGCAGGAGGCGCGTGGCGAGGAAATAGGTCTTGCCGTGTTGGGCGTTGAGCCGGCGGCACCGGGCGTAGGCGGCGCGCAGGGAGGGGTCGGCGACACCGGCGGCGTCGAGTTCGCGGTCGCTCATGCGCGCCGTCCTTTCGGTACGCAGGGCCTCCGGGCGCCCGTGACGCGGGCGGCGGCGAGTTTGCCGGAGATCAGGACCGTGGGGACGCCGACTCCGGGGGTGGTGCCGCAGCCTGCGAGCACGGCGTTCGCGGTGCCGCGCACCAGGTTGCGCGGGCGGAAGGGGCCGGTCTGCGCGAACGTGTGGGCGGCGGAGAACGGGGTGCCCGCCGCGTGCCCTTCGGCGGCCCAGTCGGCGGGAGTGACCAGGCACTCCTCCTCGATGGCGGCGCCGAGCCCGGCCAGCCCGCGGCGTTCCAGTTCGGTGAGGAGGCTGTCGCGGTAG
The DNA here is from genome assembly GCF_044458565.1 of Streptomyces sp. NPDC050433. NCBI lineage: Bacteria > Bacillati > Actinomycetota > Actinomycetes > Kitasatosporales > Streptomycetaceae > Streptomyces > Streptomyces sp. NPDC050433. The sequence goes on from NZ_JBITIB010000025.1 coordinate 22,249, forward strand.
CGGGGGCCGAGGTCCGTCCACTCCTGAACGCCCGGTCCGACACGGGTGTTGGGGCAGGGCGCCAGGATGTAGTGGAGTTGGCGGCCTGGCGGGGCGAGGGAGGGGTCGGTGGCGGTGGGGCGGGTGATGAGCAGGGAGGGGTCGCTCATGAGGCTCCCGGTGCGGGTCAGTTCGCGGAAGGTGCCCTTCCAGGCGTGTCCGAACGAGATGGTGTGGTGGCCGAGTTCCGGCCAGGTACGGTCGGTGCCCGCGTGCAGGATCACCGCGGACGGGGAGAACCGCAGCGGGACCGGGCGGTGCGGCAGCCGGCCGAGCAGACGATAGGTGACGGGGAGGTCGGGGGTGAGGACGACCGCGTCGCAGGGGATGCGTACCCGGTCCGTGCCCCGGCCGGCGATGACGGCCGTGATCCGGTCACCGGCCCCGCCCCGCGAGCGCTCCAGCCGGCTGACGTCGTGTCCGTAACGGAAGTCGGCGCCCGCGTCCGCCGCCGCGTCCGCCATCGCTCGGGGCAGGGCGTGCATACCGCCGCGCGGGAAGAAGACCCCGGCGACGGTGTCCATGTAGGCGATGACGGCGTACGCGGCCAGGGCCTTGGCGGGCGGGATCCCGGCGTACAGGGCCTGGAAGGAGAAGACCCGGCGCAGCCGCTCGTCCGAGATGAACGACCCGATACGGGCGTCCAGCCGGCCGAAGCCGCCGAGTGCCGCGAGGCGTACGAGGTCGGGGTGGAGGAGTCCCAGCGGCGAATCGAAATTGGCGTCGATGAAGCGGCGCCTCTGGACCGCGTACAGCCTCTCCAGCCAGTGGCGCAGCCGCCGGTAGCCGTATGCCTCGCGGGCTCCCGCGAAGAGTTCGACCTCGGCGGCCATCGCGTCGGCGCCGGTGTGGACGTCGAGTGCGCTGCCGTCGGCGAACCTCGCCCGGTAGGCGGGGTGCAGGGGGATGAGGTCGAGCCGGTCGGCGAGGGTGTCGCCGACGGCGGCGAACGCTTCCTCGACAAGGTCGGGCATGGTGAGGACGGTGGGTCCGGTGTCGATCCGGTAGCCACCACGCTCGACACGCCCGGCCCGGCCGCCGGGCCGGGTGCCCCGCTCCACGACGGTGACGGCGCGTCCGGCGCCGAGGAGATGCAGGGCGGCGGAGAGCCCGGCGAGCCCGGCGCCCACCACGACGACGTGGTCGGTCGGTCCGTCGAGTGTCTTCATCGGCCACTGTCCCGGCCGGCGGCGCGGACCGGAGCCACGGGCGCGGCGAGCCCGTCGAGGACCGGCCCGGTCCCGATGCCGCGCACGAAGGCGAGGTCTGTCTCCACGGGGTCCCGGCCCCTCCCGCCCGGTACGTCGGCGAGTTGACGCTCGACGGCCGCCGTCACGTCCTGGTCGACGACATCCCCCGTGAGGTCGTCCGACCGCGCCGCGCTCCGACGTCCTTCCGAGGCGCTTGCCCCTGGCCCGCTGCAACGCATCGCGTTTCCTCTCCTCGCGTCGGACGGCGCGGCTCTGGTGGCGCGCCCCAGTCCACCACGGTCGTCGGCCGCACGTCGGACAGCCGCGTCAGTGGTGCGCCTCTTCGGGTGATACCCCGTGAGGGGCGTCCCCCGGCCGATCGGAGGGCGCCCAGGGTCCCGGGGTCCCGGGGTCCGCAAAGTAACGTCGTCCGCCTGGAGGGCGGGGCTCACACCCGCCGCGGTAGCGGCTGATCACATGTCGGTGCGTTCGGTCGGAAGGCGAAAGGCATCCATGACCGTCTCGGTCGTCCTGTTCACCAGCGACCTGCGCCTGCACGACAACCCCACCCTGTGCGCCGCCCTCGCCGGGGGCGGTCGGGTGGTGCCGTTGTTCGTCGTCGACGAGGCCATCGTGTCGGCCGGGTTCGACACGCCCAACCGCCGGGCGTTCCTCGCCGACTGTCTGACCGATCTCGACGCGGGGCTCCGCAGGCGCGGCGGCCGGCTCGTCGTACGCACCGGTGACGTGGCGGAGGAGACCCGTAAGGTCGCCGCCGAGGCCGGGGCCGGTGAGGTGCGGGTGGCCGGTGGGGTCAGCCGCTACGCCCAGCGGCGCGAGGAACGGCTGCGCCGCGCGCTGGAGTCCGACGGCCGTCGGCTGCACGTCCAGGACGGCACACTCACCGCGCTCCCGCCGGGTGCTGTGACCCCGGCCGGGTCGGACCACTTCGCGGTCTTCACCCCGTACTTCCGCCGCTGGTCGCACGAGCGACCGCGCGACGTCCTCGCGGCGCCGAGGGCGGTACGGGTGCCGGCCGAGGTCGGCTCCGAGCGCGTACCCGCGCGCGCCGACACGCCGGGCGTCTCGGCAGGCCTCGCCGAGGGCGGTGAGACGGCGGGCCGCAAGCGCTTCGCCGCCTGGAAGCGGACCGGCCTCACGGGGTACGAGGACGGCCACGACGACCTGGCCGGTGACCTCACCTCACGGCTCTCGCCGCATCTGCACTTCGGCACCGTCTCCCCCACGGAACTGGTCCTGCGGGCGCGCCGCGCGGGAGGCGCGGGCGCCGAGGCGTTCGTACGGCAGCTGTGCTGGCGGGACTTCCATCACCAGGTGCTGGCCGCGCGGCCGGACGCGTCGTGGGCCGACTACCGCACCAAGCACGACCGTTGGCGGTCGGAGGAGTCCGCCGGTGAGGAGATCGAGGCGTGGAAGGCGGGCCGCACGGGCTACCCCGTCGTGGACGCCGCCATGCGCCAGCTGCGCCACGAAGGGTGGATGCACAACCGGGGGCGGCTGCTGACGGCGAGCTTCCTCACGAAGACGCTGTACGTGGACTGGCGCGTGGGCGCGCGTCACTTCCTGGAGTTGCTGGTGGACGGCGACATCGCCAACAACCAGCTCAACTGGCAGTGGATGGCCGGGACCGGCACGGACTCGCGCCCCAACCGGGTGCTGAACCCGGTGACCCAGGGCAAGAGGTACGACCCCGATGGCCGCTACGTACGCCGCTGGGTCCCGGAGTTGAGCGGGCTGGCGGGCGCGGCCGTCCACGAGCCGCGGAGACTCCCGGCGCGCGAACGCGCCCGGTACGACTACCCGGGCCCGCTCCTGGACCTGGCCGAGGGCCGCGACCGCTTCCAGCGGGCCCGCGGGAGGAGTTGAGGGCGCCTGTCCGGCCGGGCGTCCAGCGGGCACCGGGACCCGGGCGCGCTAACGCGTGTGCGTCGGGGCCTGATGGGCCGACGGTGACAGATACACCCGGCAGTTGCGCAGGCCCGGCAGGTTCGGGATCCGCTCGACGCGCCAGCCGCGCGCGTACGCCGGTGGCCCGGCCTGGCCCGCCACCACGAACGCGACCGGCCGCTCTCGCGCGTGGGCCACGAGTCCTTCGGGGGTGATGCTCCCGTCGTGGCCACCGGTCTGCCGTGACGCGCAGCCGGCCCGGAACGCGACCCTGATCGCCTCCGTGCCGCTGACCACGCACGGCGGCCGTACGCCCTGCCGCGCCAACTCGGCCGCCACCGCGTCCATCTTCACGCGGTCGGCGCGACTGCGTTCCGCCCGGTCGGCGACGACCGAACCCTGGACCCACAGATGCGCGACCGCCGCCGCCGCGAGCAGGGCCGCGACCAGCGGGCGCGGTCGGGCGGTCCGGACGATCCAGGTCAGGAACAGGGCGGTGGGCAGCGCGAACAGCGCGTACACGGGAAGCAGGAAGCGCGGCGCGGCGTATCCGATCAGCAGCAGGTACTGCACGGCCATCGACAGACCGACCAGCGTCGGTACCAGGACGAGCGGCAGCCGCCGCAGCCGCGCCGCGAGGAGCACTCCGCCGAGGGTGAGCAGCGGCAGGGCGAACCACCAGATCGCGGTGGCCGGGCGCCGCCACTGGACGGAGCAGGGCCGGCAGAGGAGGCGCCCGTCGAGCGCGCGCATGTGGTCGGCGAAGACGAGGTGCCAGCCGAGATGTCCCTGGATCTCGCTGGCCCGCGCCAGCCGGGTGAAGAGGCCGCCGTAACTGACGTACGCCTCGATGACCCACTCCGCGCAGCCGATGGCCCCGCCCGCGGCGATCGCCGTCAGCAGGGCCCACCGCCGCCACCGTCCGACGGCCATTGCGACGAGTGCGAGCGGCGCGCTCAGCCAGAAGGCGTCGGTGGGACGCATCAGCGCGACGAAGGCGACCGCGACACCGAGGCCGATGAGGGCCGTACGGTCGGTCCGGTCGCGCGCGGCCCGGACGAAGAAGCCGACGGCGCAGAGGCAGCCGAGGGCGACCCAGAGGTTCGGCATGACCTGCGGCCCGTAGAAGACGGTGATCCACAGTCCGGCGAACAGGGCCCCGGCCAGGGCGAGTACGGAGGCGGGAAGCAGGCGCCGCCACACCCACAGGGCGAGGAAGAGGCCCGCGCCTGAGAGCAGCGCCAAGTAGACGCGGAGCACGTCGACGGAGGAGGTGAGTGAGGTCACCGGGGCGATGAGGAAGGTGATGCCCCGTGCGCGGGGGGCGCTGAAGAACGCGGTGTCGGAGGCGGCGCGGCTGACTTGGCTCGTGTACACCGTCTCGTCCCAGCCGAGCCCGGATCCCGCGACGAGGAAGACGAGTTGAACGAGGGTGTACACGCTCGCGACGACCGCCAGCCACAGGAGACCGCCGTCGGCCGTCCAGTCCCGGCGGGCCGGACGGCTCGTCTCTCGCAGGCCGCTCGCGACGGCCTTGGTCTGTGTCATGGCCCAACGCTGCCTGTCCGGGGCCTACCGGGCCGACGGACACGCCATGCGCCGAATATTAAGAAATCGCATCTAAAGCATATGAATCACTCAATGGGTGGCAGGAGATGTGACCCCTCGTTGGACAGGGCCCGTCACCACCCTGAGGATATGGACAGCGATGTCCCCTTTCGTACGGTGAGGACGCAGTGCCCATGCCGCAGCGCACCACACGACGGCTGTCCGCCGGATATCTCGGCGCCGCGGTCGTCTTCGCGATCGGCATGATGGGGACGACGCTGCCCACGCCGCTGTACGGGCTCTACCGCGAGGAGCTGGGCTTCTCCGAGTTCATGGTGACGGTGGTGTTCGCCGTCTACGCGTTCGGGGTCATCGCCGTGCTGCTGCTGGCCGGCAACTTCTCCGACCAGGTGGGCCGCAGGCCTGTCCTGTTCATCGGGCTGGGGCTCTCCGCCGCCAGCGCGGTCTGCTTCCTCACCGAGGGCGGGCTGCCTCTGCTGTTCGCCGGACGCCTCCTGTCGGGTTTCGCCGCCGGGCTGTTCAGCGGCTCGGCCACCGCCACCGTGATGGAGCTGGCGCCGCCGGGCCGTGAGGCTCGTGCGGGGCTGGCCGCCACGGCGGCGAACATGGGAGGTCTCGGCTGCGGCCCGCTGATCGCGGGGCTGCTGGCTCAGTACGCGCCGTCACCGCTGCGGTTGCCGTTCGTCGCGGCACTGGGGCTGGTGGCCGTGGGCGTGGTGGTGACGTGGTTCCTGCGGGAGACGGTCGAACACCGGACCCGGCGGCCGAAGCTGAGTCCGCAGGGGCTGAAGGTGCCGCCGGAGGTGCGTGGGGTCTTCGCGCCGGCGGCGCTGGCCGCTTTCGCGGGCTTCGCGCTGCTGGGGCTCTGCACGGCGGTGTCGCCGACGTTCATCGCGACGACCCTGGGCGAGAGAAATCTGGCCGTGTCGGGCGCCGTCGTGTTCTCGGTCTTCCTGGCCTCCACCGTCGGGCAGTCGATGATGGGCCGGGTGGGCGCGGCCAGGGCTCTGCCGGGCGGCAGCCTGGTGCTGGTGGTGGGACTCGTACTGGTGGGGGTCTCCCTGTTCGTGGAGTCGCTGCCGCTGCTGGTGGTCGGTGTGGTCTGCGGCGGGCTGGGCCAGGGGCTGGCGTTCCGCGCGGCCGTCACCGCGATCGGCGCGGCGGCGCCGCCGGAGTCGCGCGGCGGCACGATCTCCACGTTCTTCGTCGTCGCGTACGTCGGCATCTCACTGCCGGTGATCGGGATCGGCGCGCTGACGCTGCTGCTGGAGCTGCGGGTGGTGGGCATGATCTTCACCGGGTGTGTGGCGGTGCTGGCGGCGGCTGTGGGGCTGTACGAGCTCCGCGAACTGCGGGTACGGCGGAACGCGAACGGGGTTGGGGCCGGGGCCGGGGAGCCGCCGTTCAGCTGACGCGGGCGGCTCCGACGTAGAAGCCGCTCTCCTCGTTCGCCGGCGCGGGCGTGCCCTTGTACCACTCGGGGGCCCGGACGAGACCGGGCTCCACCAGGTCGAGCCCGTCGAAGAACCGCTCGACCTCGGCCCGCGTGCGGGGCCGCAGGGTGATACCGCCGGACCGGTAGGTGCCGGTGATCTTCTTCGCCTGTTCGGGGTCCAGGAAGTCCGCCGTGCCGTGCGAGATGATCAGGAGGCTGCCCGGCGGCAGGGCGTCGACGAGGGTGCGGGTGACGCCGTACGGGTCGTCGTCGTCCCCGAGGAAGTGCAGCACCGCGACGAGGGAGAGCGCCACGGGCCGGCCGAAGTCCAGGAAACGGCGGGCGTGTTCAAGCACGTCACGCGGTTCGCGTACGTCGGTCTCGACGTAGTCGGTGGCCCCCTCGGGTGTGCTCACCAGCAGGGCCTCGGCGTGCCGGAGCACGATCGGGTCGTTGTCCGCGTACACGATCCGCGCGGCCGGGACGATGCGCTGCACGATCTGGTGCAGGTTGGGCTCGGTGGGTATGCCGGTGCCGATGTCGAGGAACTGGTCGACACCGCTCCTCGCCGCCCAGGCCACAGCACGGTGCATGAACTCCCGGTTGATCTGCGCGCCGCGCTGCGCCCCCGTGGCCAGCTGCTCCGCCAGCTCCCGGTCGACCGGGTAGTTGTCCTTGCCGCCCAGGTAGTAGTCGTACATCCGGGCGGGGTGGGGCTTGCTGGTGTCGATCTGGGGCTTGGGGGTGCCTGACGTCATGCGCCGGATTATGTCACCGCGAGCACCCGGCCGATGACCCGGCCCTCGTCAGTTGCAACGTCAACTACCTTGCCATGGCGGCCTGTTCGGGTCGCTCGCTGTCAGCCGACCGTCCGTCGGTAGATCTGCCGTGAGCCGCCCTCCGGCCCGGGAACGGTCACCTCGGCGGGGGTGAAGCCCAGCCGCTCGTAGAAGACACGGGCGCCGCTGACGACGGCGCCCGGATGGTCGGCGCCGAAGGTGACCACCTCGACTGTGCCGGGACCGGTGACGAACCTCTTCATCGCGTCGGCCATCAGCGCGGCCCCGACACCCCGGCCGCGCGCCCGCTCCGAGACAACGAGCCAGTGGACGTGGAAGACCGGGGCGTCCGCCCCGAACAAAAGCCCACCGAGCAACGGCGGTTGCGGCTGCGGGGTCGGATCCGGACCGGCGTCCGGGCCGACGGCGACGAGGCCCTTGGAGCCACGGATGTGCTCGGCCACCGCACCCCTGAAGCCGGGGTCATCGACCATCGGCCCGAACCAGTGCTCCACCTGGGCCGCGAGGCCGAGAAAGCCGGACAGATCCCGCTCCCGCGCGAGTCTCACGATCATGCGGACATTCTTTCAGCACGGCCCGTCCGGCCAAGTAGGGTGCTCAGCCGTCGCGTTGAGTCAGTGGAACCAGACGACGAGGCGCACGTTCTCCGCTCCGTGCACTTCGCCGAGTATGCCCATGACGCTCCAGACCCGACCCCAGTCGCTGTCGCCCCCGGCGGCCGAGGCGCGGCTCCGTGCGCCGGACGCGTCCGTCTCCTCCCAGTCGACGGCGGCCAGCTCGGCCCACGTCAGCCACGTGGTCCCGTAGACGTCTCCAGGACCGCCGTACGCGGCGAAATCGCCTCGCAGTCCGTCCGACGCGTCGTCCGGAAGGCCGCGACCCTCGGCCACAGGGGTGGCCGGGTCGTGAAATCGTGCGGGGATGAGCACCTTCGTACCGCCTCCGGCGACCGCCGCATGGACGCATGAGCACGCGCGCCAGGGCTTCGAGGTCGTCTACTTCCGGCCGTCGGGCGACGAGCCGCACGGGCAGCACATCGTCGGGTGCACGACGGCCGTCGAGGACGGCCTGACCTGGACGGTGGACTACGACATCACCCTGGACGCCGACTGGCTGACGCGCCGGGCCGTCGTCACCGGGCGGTCGGAGGCCGGGACACGCTCGACCGTGCTCCAGGCCGACGGCGCCGGGCGCTGGCGGGTGGACGGGGCACCGGCGCCGCACCTCGACGGGTGTCTCGATGTCGATCTGGAGTCCTCCGCGATGACCAACACCCTTCCCGTGCACCGTTTCCGGCTGGCCGTCGGGGGGTCGTCGGCCGCTCCGGCCGCGTACGTACGCGCGCTCGACCTCTCCGTCGAGCGGCTGGAGCAGAACTACCGGCGCGTCGCCGACGAGGGGTCACGGCAGGCCTACGACTACTCGGCCGAGGTCTTCGACTTCCGCTGCCGGCTGGTCTACGACGAGGCCGGTCTGGTGCTCTCGTACCCGGGGATCGCCACCCGCGCGGCATAGCGCGGCCGTTACGTCACCGGCGCCACCGTCACCGGATCAGGAACTCGACGATCGCCGGACGGCCATGGGACATCTCCTGAGAACGGCCATTCTCCGACTCGCTGATAATCTAGAAAACGATCGTTCTCCGCGTCAACGCGCCCTGCCCCAGTGAGGTTTCGTGCCAACCGCCCCCGTCCCCGCCCCCTCCCCCGTCCCCGCAGCGGAAGATCCCGCCCATGAGATCCGGGTGCGGTTGCTCGACGCCGCCGAGCAGGCGTTCTACGCGCGCGGCATCCAGGCCGTCGGCATGGACCGGCTCCGTACGGCCTCCGGCGTCCCGCTGAAGCGCATCTACCAGCTGTACGCCTCCAAGGACGACGTGGTCTGCGCGTTCCTGCAACGGCGGCACGAGCGGATGATGGGTGCGATCAGGGGCCATGTCGCCCGCGCGGACGGGCCGGAGCAGCGGGTGTTCGCGCTGTTCGACTGGCTGCACGGATGGTTCAGCGAGCCGGACTTCCGGGGCTGCGCGTGGATGAACGCCTATGGCGAACTGGGGCCCACGAACGCCGCCGTCGCAGCGGAGGTGCACCATCACAAGGACGGTTTCCGGGAGTTGCTGACCGGGACGGTGCGCGACGCCGGGTACCCGGCCGCCGTGGCGGACGCCGTCTACCTGTTGGTGGAGGGCGCGGTGGTCGCCGCGCAGCTGCGGCACAGCGCGGAGCCGGCCAACGAGGCACGGCGGGGCGCGGAGATCCTGCTGGGCGGGGCACGGGGCTGACCGCGTGGACCGTTCGGGCCCGCCCGGACCATGGTTCGATTCCCGTCCAGCGCTAGAATCGCGTCAACCGATACCGGGAGAGCATCGTTGTTCACCCTCGCTCAGCTGACCAACTTCGTCGCCGTCGCCGAAGAACTGCACTTCGGGCGGGCCGCCGAGCGCCTTCGGATGACCCAGCCGCCCCTCAGCCGCCAGATCCAGCTCCTTGAGTCGACGCTGCGCGTCCAGCTCTTCGACCGCACCAACCGTTCCGTACGGCTGACGCCCGCAGGGCGCGCGTTCCTGCACGAGGCCCGCCGGATCCTGCGCCAGACGGAACAGGCCACGCTCGCCGTACGCCAGGTGTCCGCCGGTGAGGCGGGCGGTATCGCCATCGGGTTCACCGCCGCCAGCGCGTACTCCATGCTCGGCAGGCTCCTCGACACCGCCCGCGCGGTCATGCCGGGGGTGGAGATCGTGCTGCGCGAGATGGTCACCGGCGACCAGCTCGACGCGCTGACCGAGTCCAGTCTGGACCTGGGGCTGGTACGGCCGCCGGTGAGCAGCCCGGACTTGAGTTCCCGGCCGGCCGCCACGGAACCGCTCGTGGCCGCGCTGCCCGCCGGCCATCCGCTGGCGCGGGGCGAAGGCGCGCTCGACATCGCCGCGTTCGACCGCCAGGACGTGCTGATGTACTCGACCAGTGAGTCCCGCTACTTCCACGAACTGCTGATCAGCGTCTTCCGCGCGGCGGGGATCGCGCCCACCTTCACCCAGTATCTGAGCCAGGTGCACAGCATCCTGGCCCTGGTGAACGGCGGTTGGGGCATCGCGCTGGTTCCGGAGGCCGCGACCCAGCTGCGCTACGCGGGCGTCGTCTTCCGGGACGTCGCCCTGGCCGCCCCGGCACCGGTGGAGCTGTCGCTCACCTGGCGCACCAACAACGACAACCCGGCTCTGCACGCCCTGCTCCGGCACGTGTGAGCGTGCGATCCAATTTCGGTATCGCAGCATACGAAACAAGTGTTTGACCCGTATGGGAACGGCGTCCTAACTTCCTCGGTAGCGAGAGCCGTATTCGCGCGCCGATCCCGGAAGGACTCCCATGAGCACCCCCGCACCCGGTGCACGCCCGCCGTCGGTCGTCTCCGTCCGTGTCATACCCGTCGCCGGCGAGGACAGCATGCTGCTGAATCTCAGCGGCGCGCACGCTCCCCACTTCACCCGCAACCTGGTCGTCCTGACCGACTCCGAAGGACGTACGGGTGTCGGCGAGGTACCCGGCGGCGAGAGTATCCGGGCGACGCTGGAGGAGGCGCGGGACCTGGTCGTGGGACGGTCCGTCGGTGACCACCACGCCGTACTGCGCGCGGTACGTGGGCGGTTCGGCGACCGGGACTCGGCGGGGCGCGGCACCCAGACCTTCGATCTGCGGGTGACGGTGCACGCGGTCACCGCGCTTGAGTCCGCGCTGCTTGACCTGCTCGGACAGCATCTCGGGGTGCCGCTGAGCGCGCTGCTCGGCGAGGGGCGGCAGCGCGACCGGGTACCGGTTCTCGGCTATCTCTTCTATGTGGGGGACCGGGCGCGCACCGACCTGGCGTACCGCTCGGAGACCGGCGCCGACGACGACTGGCTGCGGCTGCGCAACGAGGAGGCGCTGACGCCGGAGGCGGTGGTCAGGCTGGCCGAGGCGGCCCGACGGCGGTACGGATTCCGGGACTTCAAGCTCAAGGGCGGTGTGCTGCCGGGGTCGGAGGAGGCGGACGCCGTACGGGCGCTGGCGGAGCGTTTTCCGGACGCGCGGATCACTCTGGACCCGAACGGCGCCTGGTCACTGGCGGAGGCCGTGGCCCTGGGCCGCGAGCTGCGTGGCGTCCTGGCGTACGCGGAGGATCCGTGCGGCGCCGAGGGCGGCTACTCGGGCCGCGAGACCATGGCCGAATTCCGCCGGGCGACGGGGCTGCGTACGGCGACGAACATGATCGCCACCGACTGGCGGCAGCTCGGGCACGCCGTACGCGCCGACGCGGTGGACATCCCGCTGGCCGACCCGCACTTCTGGACGATGAACGGTTCGGTGCGGGTGGCTCAGCTGTGTGAGGCGTGGGGGCTCACCTGGGGGTCGCACTCCAACAACCACTTCGATGTGTCGCTGGCGATGTTCACGCATGTCGCGGCGGCAGCTCCCGGTGACATCACGGCCATCGACACGCACTGGATCTGGCAGGACGGCCAGCGCCTCACCGCCCGGCCGTTCGAGATCAAGGACGGCATGCTGGACGTGCCGGACCGGCCGGGGCTGGGGGTCGACCTCGACATGGAGCGGGTGGAGGCGGCGCACGAGCTGTACCGGAGCCTCGGGCTCGGGGCGCGCGACGACGCGACGGCGATGCGGTATCTGGTGCCGGACTGGCAGTTCGACAACAAGCGCCCTGCGCTCGTACGTGCCGGCGACCGCTCATGAAGCCGCTCTAGGGTCGCAGCAGCATCCTCGTCCCGCCGTTCAGCTCGATCGCCTTCTCGCTGTACAGCAGCGGGAAGTACTCCCCCGCGCTCCACTCCTCGTGGAGATCGCTGTAGTGCGGGCTGCGCTGATCGCCCGACTGGCCCGGTGCGTTGATGGCGCGCGAGTTGTCCCACGCGCCGACGTCGAGTGCCATCTTGAAGGTCGGGCCGAGCACTTCGGAGTACGGGTGGGCCAGGTAGTAGAAGTACGAGGAGCGGACGGTGGCGAAGGTGCCGCCGCGCTCGGTGGGACCCACGTTCGGACCACCGAGCGGGTGGACGAACATATGGATGTGCATCGCGCCCCACCGCCAGGTGCTGTCGTCGGCGCCGAGTTTCGAGGAGACGTCCGCGTACGCCTTCGGCAGCGTGGCCAGCAGCAGTTCGTCCCGCTTGCGCGCGCCGTCCGGGCCGAACCAGTCGTCGGGACGGAGGAACGAGTCGTTCATGACGCGCAGATCGAGGTCGATGCTGATGCCCACAAGTTGGTCGGCCGCCGGCTTCGGCAGCAGGAGCTGGGCCCACGCGGGATAGAGGAACCGCATGATCCAGGTCTCGAACAGCGCGGCGGGAGCCGAGTCCTTGCTGGTGACACCGGAGTAACCGGACAGCAGCCGCAGCGCTTTGGCCGTCGTCGGGTCGGCGGAACTCAGCTTCGCGAGATACGGCAGGAACTGCCGCGCGACACCCGACCTCTCGTCGTTCTGCAGTGCCAGGGTGTCGGCGATGGAGGTACGCCGCTGCTGGGAGAGGACCTCGTCGATCCGGTCCTTGCGGTAGGCCGGCTGCCACTCGTAGGTGGGAGTCGGGTAGCCGGGAGGGAAGTTGTACTCGTTGGCCGACGCGAAGAAGCCCGCTCGCGGGTTGCGCGAGCTGGGCAACTCCGTGTTGTCGTAGAACCCGTCCCATTCGAAGCGCCCGTCACCGGGCACGGGGAGCAGACCGTCGTACCCTCTGCCCCGGCGTCTCGGCACGATCGCTCCGGGAACCCAGCCGATGTCGCCCTGGGTGTCGGCGTAGACCAGATTCGAGCCGGGGGTCTTCCACGCGCTCATCGCCTCGACGAACTCCCGTGAGTTCTTGGCCCGTTGGAAGTTGAGGCTGCCGAGATACGGCGACGTGCCCGGTTCCGTCCAGACGGTGCGCACCGCGTACGCCTTGTGGTTCGTTTCGTCGATCTTGACGACCGGACCGTGTCTGGTGAACGACAGCTGGACCTGGCGGGGTTCACCGCCGGCCACCGGAATCTCTTCGGTGGCGGTGGTCAGCTTCTCCCAGCGATCGCGGTAGCGGTATCTGCCGTGGTCGTTCGGATCGAGCTCGTAGACGTAGAGATCCGCCTGGTCGGCGGGGAGATTGGTGAGACCGAACGCCACATGGCCGTTGTGCCCCATGCTGATGCCCGGATTCCAGGGTTCACCGGCGCCGATGATGTTCAGTCCGGGGGCGCTGAGATGGGCGATGTACCGGTTGGCGGGCAGCGTGTAGTCCTCCCGGTGCGGGTCGCCCGCCAGGATCGGCCGGCCGGTCGCCGTCCGCGTCGGGGACACCGCCCACGCGTTGCTGCCCGTCGCGGTCTCACGCAGGACGTTCAGCTCCTGCGACAGCCTGCGCACCGTGCCGTTCGCGAACACCATGGGCGTGGTGGCGAGGCTGTAGACCCGTGTGACGTCGGCGGGGATGAGGCTCAGATCGAGCCCGTCCGGAACCTGGGCCGTGTGCCGGGGTTCGAGCTTGCGGAAGTACGCGCTCGCTTCCTCGCCGCCCGCGTGCATGAGCCGGGCGCGGGCGACCTCCGAGCCGAGGTTGTTGCCGATTCCGTGGGTACGGATCCGCACCACGTCCTCCGGCTTCCAGTGCGCGGGCCGGTAGCCCAGCTGCTGGAACTCGGCCGGCAGGGCGTCCGGGTGGTCGCCGAGCCAGTCGATGTAGGCGTTGATCCCGGCGGCGAAACGCGTCGCCGCCTCGCGGGCCTCGGGCCCGTAACTCGCCCATTCCGCCGCCATGTCACCGCGGTAGAGGAACAGCCGCGCGGCCCTGTCCTGTTCGACGTAGGACGCGCCGAGCACCTCGCTGAAACGGCCGAGACCGCGCCGCCGCCAGGTGTCGATCTGGAAGAGCCGTTCACGGGCGATGTTGAATCCCTGGGCCTGGAACAGATCGCCGACGTTCTCGGCGAACAGGTGCGGCACCCCCCAGATGTCCACCGTCACTCGGACCGGCCGCTTCAGTCCGGGGACGGAGTACGTCTGCCCCTCGTCCTCCTTCCACGGCGCGCCCGGCGATGGAGCAGCCGCCGCACCGGCCGGGAGAGCGCCGGTCAGTGCGGCGGCGGCACCGGCCAGACCGGTGCCGAGCAGGACCCGGCGCGAAGGGGATGGAGACATGGCGCTCCTCGGAGGTGAGTGCGGAGAACGACCGGCGACACGGAAGGGCATCGCCGGTATTCCCCTGGGGAGTTGAGGTCGATTCCCCTCATGCCGGACAAGCTAACCGGCCTCCCGAGCACCCTCACACCCGTAACGTCCCCCTATTCGCGGGCCCACCGGACCGGGGGTTCGCGGTATCAGGGCTTTCCGCCACCCCTAGTAGATGGTCAGGCCGTAGACCGACAGCCACTCCACCACGGGCTGGTAGTAGGTGGCGCCGCCCACCGAGCAGTTTCCGGTCGCGGCGACGATGATGCCCAGCGCGGTGCTGCCGGAGAACGCGGGGCCGCCCGCGTCGCCGGGCTCGGAGCAGATGTTGGACCTGAACAGTCCGCTCACGACGCCTTCGGGGTAGCTGATCGTGAGGTTCACGGCGGTGACAGTGCCGCAGCGGACCCCGCCCGCCTGGCCGACATGGCAGACGGACTGACCGACCGTGGGATTGGCGGCGCCGGTGATGTCCCGTACCGCGCCGCCGCCGAGGGCGACCTCGCCGGGGAAGACCACCGCCGTGCCGGTGGTGTAGCGGATGAGCGCGTAGTCGTTGACCGGGAAGCTCGATCCGGCGGTGGTGCCGACGAAGACGTTCAGGGCCGCGTCCGCGTACCAGGTGGTGGCGCCCTGTGCGCAGCGGCCCGACACCAGGCCGTACTGGGTGATGCCGCTGTGGGCGTTGAAGCCGACGGTGCAGCGGGTTCCGATGTTGCTGTAGATGACGTTGCCGCCGCGTACCTCGACCGCCTTGCCGGCGGTGGCGGTGGCGGTGGCGGTGGCGGTGGCGGACGGTGCGCCGGACTCCTGCGCGTACGCCGCCGATCCGGTGGCGGTGAACCAGCCGAGCAGCAGGGTCAGCGCGGCGACGGCCGACGCGGCGGTGCGGATCGCTCGGCGGAACGGTCTCTCGGTGCGGTACGGATTCATGTTCCCTCCCCGTTTCCCGGTCATGGCATGGCATGCGCCTGCCATTGTGGGGGCGCGGGGAGGGAAGTGTCAGGCGGAAAGACGCCATTCGGCCGGGATCGGCCGCCCGGATCGTGGTGTGGCAGCGGTGTGGCAGCGGCGCGCGGCAGGTCAGGCCGCGGCCTCCAGATCCAGCAGGACCGACTTGGCGGCGGCGCCACCCGCGTAACCCCCGAGCGTTCCGTCGGCGCGCAGCACGCGGTGGCACGGGACGACGACGGGCAGCGGGTTGGTCGCGCAGGCCGTACCGACGGCGCGGACCGCCTTCGGGTTGCCGACGAGCCTGGCGACCTCGCCGTAGCTGAGCGTCCGTCCGTAGGAGATCTCCGGGAGGTGACGCTGCACCAGCTGCCGGAACCCGTGCGAGAGCGACATGTCGAGCGGCAGGTCGAACGTCCGGCGCTCGCCGCTGAAGTACTGGTCGAGTTCGCGGGCCACGCCGTCCAGGCGCTTCGGGGCGCGCAGCACCCGAGGGCTCAGGGTGCCGGCCAGGTCGTCGAGGACCTTGTCGTGGTTCTGGTTGTGAAAGGCCACGCGGACCAGGCCCTTCTCTGTGGAGGCGAGCAGGAGCCGTCCGACGGGGCTGTCGATCACGGTGTACGCGACGTCGAGCAGGCCGTCGCGTGCCGCCGCGTCCTCCAGCCTGCTGTGCAGCCGAGCGAGCGTCTCGGGGTCGGCCGCGGCGCGGTCGACGAGTGGGGAGACGTCCGGGTCACCGGTGGTGTCCTTCATGGCTTCGCTCCTTTTCGCTTCGGTCGGTGAGGGTGGTGCCGAGTTCGGTTCTGGGTGCGGTTCCGAGTGCGGTTCTGAGTGCCTTCACGCCGTCCGACGCGGCGCGGCGCGCCGCTTCCGGGGTGCCGCCGACGATCTCCGCGACATCCCGGTAGGGCAGTCCGGCGAAGTGGTGGTAAGCCACCGCCTGGCGCTGCTTCGCGGGGAGCGCTCTGACGGCCCGCCACAGGTCGTGGTCGGTCTCGCCCGGCAGTCCGACGGCCGACGGCCGCTCGGGCAGGTCCGCGACCGGAACGGCGTGCCGCTGTCCGGCGCGTGTGATGTCGATGGCCTTGCGGTGGGCGACGGTCACCAGCCACGCCTCCACGTTGGCGTCGTCCGGCAGGTCCGGGTAGGCGCGCAACGCCGCGAGGAACGTCTCGGACCAGGCGTCGGGGGGGGGGGGGGGGCCCCCCCCCCCCCGCCCCCCCCCCCCGCCCGGGGGGGGGGGGGGGGGGCCCCCCCCCCCCCCCGCCCGGCACACGCGGAGCACGGTGTCCGCGTGTTCCTCGACGACCCGCTCAAATGGCTTCTTCATGTCCGTCATTCTGTGTGCCGGTGCGGAGTTCCCTGGTCAGAAGAGCCTGGACTCCTTGACGGTCGCGGGCTCCTCGATCTCCAGGAGTCGCTGCTTGCGCTCCAGGCCGCCGGCGAAGCCCGTGAGCTTCCCGTTACTCCCGACCACCCGGTGGCAGGCCACGATGATGGAGAGCGGGTTGTGGCCGACGGCCTGGCCCACGGACTGCGCGAGTGCCTTGTTCCCCAGCCGTTCGGCCAGTTCGCCGTAGGTGGTGGTCTCGCCGAACGGGATCTCCCGGAGCATCGTCCAGACCCGCTCCTGGAAGGCGTCCCCGTTCGTGCGCGTCGGCAGGTCGAACGTGGTCCGGTCGCCGTCGAGGTACTCGTCGAGCTGCGTCGCGGCCCGGCCGAGCAGGGTGTCGTCCCGGATGTCGACGCGCCGGCCCAGGCTCTCCTCGGACGGCATGTACCAGTGGTGCGGGAAGTACAGGCCGGTGATCGCGTCGCCCGACGCCACCAGGGTCAGTCCGCCGAGGGATGTCTCGACGACCGCGTGGCGGGTGTCGGTGCGCGTGCCCGTGTCGTTCATGGTCCCGGCCTCCTTCGTTTGCGAGGTGCTGCTTCAGTAGGTAGACGCGTGGTGGCGGGAGAGTGTGAGGTCGCGTTTCGCGTTGTTCGGCGGGGTGGTTCTCCGCTGCGCTCCGTCGCCAACCTTTTGTCTTTCCGTGGACATTGAGTGTCGGAACCGTGCGAAAGAAGGTTTCCAGAAGCGCGGGATACGACCATTTCGCGCCGCTGAACTGGCGAAACCCGGCCGCGGGGCTCAGCGTGCCCGCCCGCCGGAGCTTCCTCACGCTGTGTAGCCATAAGGCCGATACCGGACACCCATCGAGATAGTTATTGTGATCTGAAGCACAGGCTCACGCGTGAATGAGTGCCGGACGTTCCGTAAGCATGTCAGGTCGATTTCGCCGACATGATCCACGGATGACGCACATGAAAAACGTCCTCCAACCCCCCGGCCGCCCGAATCGAGCGCGCCACAAAGACGCACAGATGTTCGATAAATCGGGACGACGACTCTCTGTGATCGGTTGACTCTGGGGAAGCGCGAGCACTTAACTGCCAATCCCCACAACTGCCCCCCGCATCTGGAGAGTTCATGCGGACTCCAGGACCTTCCTGGTCCAACGACTTTTCCCTGCCGCATTCGGTCATCGTGATCAACCCTCTGCAGCGGCCGTCCCCACGACTGACCGCCACAGCCGCCGCTGCCGGCGCGATCGGTGTGCTCGAACTGCCGACCGAGGACCCCCGGCAGGTGGTCGATCTGCTCGACCGCACCTGCCGCTGGTCGGCCGGGCCGTTCGGCGTCCGGATACGGGAAGGCTGTTCGGCGACCGCCGGTGAGCTGCCCGAACTCGTGGACACGGTGCTGCTCGCCGACCCCGCGCGGTCACCCGCCGAGTTCGCCGGCCGCCGCGTCCTGGTCGAAGTCACCAGCCTGGCCGAGGCGTTGAGCGCCGCCGGGGCCGGCGCCACCGGTCTCGTCGTGCGCGGCTCGGAGAGCGGCGGACGCGCGGGTGAGCTGAGCACCTTCGTCCTGCTCCAGCAGGTGCTCGCCGAACCCGCCCTGGATCTGCCCGCCTGGGCCTGCGGCGGCATCGGACCGCACACGGCCGCAGCCACCGTCGCCGGAGGCGCGGCGGGCGTCGTGCTCGACACCCAGCTCGCGCTGTTCGACGAGGCGGGACTGCCGACCGAACTCACCGGCGTCCTCGCCGGGCTCGACGGCTCCGAGACCGTTCTCCACCACGGGGTGCGCGTCCTGCGCCGCCGTGGCCCCGGCGCCCCCGAACTCCCCTCGGATCAGGCCGAGTTCACCGCCAGGATCGGTACGGACGATCTGCGTACGCAGTTCGTCCCGCTGGGCCAGGACGCCTTCCTCGCCGCCTCCTTCGCCGAGCGCTGGACCACGGTGGCCGAGGCTGTACGCGGCATCGGGGCCGCCATGGCCGATGCGTTCGCCGACGACGCCCCCGCCGCCGCGCTGGCCGCCGGATCGGCCGGCGCGCGCGCACTCGGCACCCGGCTGCCCGTCGCGCAGGGGCCGATGACGCGCGTCAGCGACGAGCCCGCGTTCGCCGCTTCGGTGGCGGCAGAGGGCGGACTGCCGTTCCTCGCACTGGCGTTGGCGAACGCGGAGCGGACCCGCTCGATGCTGGAGCGCACCCGCGACGCGCTCGGCGACGCCAAGTGGGGGGTGGGGGTGCTCGGTTTCGCCGACGAGGACATCAAGGCCGCGCAGCTCGACGTCGTACGGGAACTGAGGCCCACGCACGCGATCATCGCGGGCGGCAGGCCCGCCCAGGCGGCGGCGCTGGAGGCGGAGGG
Organism: Streptomyces sp. NPDC050433; assembly: GCF_044458565.1. Classification (NCBI taxonomy): domain Bacteria; kingdom Bacillati; phylum Actinomycetota; class Actinomycetes; order Kitasatosporales; family Streptomycetaceae; genus Streptomyces; species Streptomyces sp. NPDC050433. The sequence goes on from NZ_JBITIB010000025.1 coordinate 41,031, forward strand.
CATCACCACCTTCCTGCATGTGCCGTCGCCCGGACTGCTGCGCCAGTTCCTGGCCGCGGGCGCGCGCCGGTTCATCTTCGAGGGCGCCGAGTGCGGCGGTCATGTCGGACCGCGCAACAGCTTCCCGCTGTGGGAGGCGCAGACCGAGGTCCTGCTCGACTTCCTCGCGGAGTCCGGCGACGGAGCCGGGGCCGAGGCGGCCGGGCTGACCGTGCTGTTCGCCGGCGGCATCCACGACGAGCGGTCGGCCGCGATGGCCGCCGCACTGGCCGCCCCGCTGACCCGCGCCGGTGTCGCGTTCGGCGTACTGATGGGCACGGCCTACCTGTTCACCGAGGAGGCGGTACGCGGCGGCGCCATCCAGCCGCTCTTCCAGCGCCGGATCCTCGAAGCGGAGCGGACCGATCTCCTGGAGACGGCGCCCGGCCACGCCACCCGGTGCGCGCGCAGCGCCATCAGCACCGACTTCGCCGCGCTCAAGGACGAGCTGCGCGAACAGGGCGTGCCCGACCGGGAGATCTGGGAGCGCCTGGAGCGGTTCAACGTCGGACGGCTCCGGCTCGCCAGCAAGGGCATCGAGCGCGTCGGCGACGACCTGCTCGCCGTGGACGAGACCCGGCAGGCCGACGAGGGCATGTTCATGGCCGGTGAGGTCGTGGTGCTCCGGGAGGCCGTGACCACCGTCGCCGCGCTGCACGACGCCGTGAGCGAGGGCGCCGCCGGTCGGCTGCGCACCAGGGGCACGGAGCTGCGCGGTCCGCTCGGCATCGGCGCGACGACGGAACGGCCCGCTCCCGAGCCGCTGCGGGTCGCCGTGGTCGGCATGGCCGGCATGTTCCCCGGCGCCCCCGACTTGGCGGACTTCTGGGCCAACATCCTCGCGGGCAAGGACTGTGTCACCGAGGTCCCCGCCCAGCGCTGGGACCAGGAGCGGTACTACGCGCCGGACGGCGACGGCGAACGCACCCCGTCCCGCTGGGGCGGCTTCCTGCCCGAGATCCCGTTCGACCCGCTGCGCTACGGCATTCCGCCGGCCTCGCTCGCCGCCGTCGAACCGGTGCAGCTCCTCGCACTGGAGGCCGCTCGGCGCGCGCTCGCCGACGCGGGGTACGACGCGAAGGGCACCGACCACGCCCGTACGTCGGTGGTGTTCGGCGCCGAGGCGGGCAGCGACCTGTCGAACGCGACGACGCTGCGTACGGTGCTGCCCGGCTACATCGGTACGATCCCGCCCGCGCTGGACGAGCAACTGCCCCGGCTCACCGAGGACTCCTTCCCCGGAATGCTCGCCAACGTCATCGCGGGACGGGTGGCCAACCGGCTGGACCTCGGCGGTGCCAACTACACCGTCGACGCGGCGTGCGCCTCCTCGCTCACCGCCGTGGACGTCGCCTGCAAGGAACTGGTCGCCGGCACCAGCGACATGGTGCTGTGCGGCGGCGCCGACCTGCACAACGGCATCAACGACTACCTGCTGTTCTCGTCGGTGCACGCGCTCTCCCCCACGGGCCGCTCGGCCACCTTCGACGCCGCCGCCGACGGCATCGCCCTCGGCGAGGGCGTCGCCTGCGTGGTCCTCAAGCGCCTCGCGGACGCGGAGCGCGACGGCGACCGGGTGTACGCCGTGATCGACGGGGTCGGCAGCGCGAGCGACGGACGCGCGCTCGGGCTGACCGCGCCGCGCCCGGAGGGACAGCACGCCGCCCTCACCCGCGCCTACCGCAACGCCGGTGTCTCGCCGGCCGAGGTGGGACTGGTCGAGGCGCACGGCACCGGCACCGTCGTCGGGGACCGTACCGAACTGAGCACGCTCACCGAGGTGTTCACCGAGGCGGGTGCGGAGGTGGCCAGTTGCGCGGTCGGCTCGGTCAAGTCGCAGATCGGGCACACCAAGTGCGCCGCCGGACTCGCCGGACTGATCAAGGTGACGCTGGCGCTGTACCACGGCGTGAAGCCGCCGACGCTGCATCTGAAGGAGCCCAACGCCGCCTGGAAGGCGGAGAGCAGTCCGTTCGTCTTCCACACGACGGCGACGCCCTGGGCGGTGGAGCCGGCGGAGCGTGTCGCGGGCGTCAGCGCCTTTGGATTCGGCGGCACCAACTTCCACGCCGTTCTACGCGCGTACACCCAGGCGCCACCCGCGCATTCACTCGACGCCTGGCCGGCCGAACTCTTCACCTTCCGGGGGCAGGACGCCGAGGCGGCCAAGCGGTCGGTCCGGGCGCTCCAGGAGCTCTTGGCCAAGGGTGGCCAAGGGAAGCTGCGCGACTTCGCGCGTAGTGCCGCACGGCGCTCCGACCGGGCCGCCGTGCGGGGCGAGCGCGTGTGGATCGCCGTGGTGGCGGACAGCCTTGCCGCGCTGCCCGAGCTGCTGCGGCGCGCGGCGGAGGGGGAGCACGCTCCCGATGCGGGAATCCACGCGGCGGACGTGGGAGTTGGGGTCCCGGCTGACGGAAAGCTCGCGTTCCTCTTCCCCGGCCAGGGCAGCCAGCGGCCCGGCATGCTCGCCGAACTCTTCGTCGCCTTCCCCGAGTTGCAGCGCTATCTCCAACTCGGCGCGCGCTGGGCGGACATCCTCCACCCGCCGGCCGCCTTCGGCGAGCAGGGCAAGGCCGGGCAGCTGGCCCGTATCACCGACACGGCCGTCGCCCAGCCCGCGCTCGGCGTGGTCGAACTCGCCGCCGCCGAACTGCTCGCCTCCGTCGGCGTACGCCCGGACATGGCGGCGGGGCACAGCTACGGCGAACTGGTGGCGCTCGGCGTGGCCGGGGCGCTCTCCCCGCAGGACGTCATCACCGCGAGCGCCGCACGCGCCGAGGCGATCCTGTCCAGGACGGCGGGCGGCGACCCCGGCACGATGGCCGCCGTCACCGCGTCGCCCGAGCAGGTGGACGAGGTGCTGCGGCTGGCCGGCCTGGGCGGGGAGGTCGTCGCCGCGAACCGCAACTCGCCCACCCAGACGGTCATTTCGGGCCCGACCGAGCAGGTGGGCGCGGCCGTCGCGCGGCTGCGGGACGCCGGCCACTCGGTGAAACCGCTCCAGGTGGCCTGTGCCTTCCACAGTCCGCTGCTGGCCGGTGCCGGTGACGCCTTCGCCGAACGCCTCCACGCGCTCACGGTCTATCCGCCCGCGTTCGACGTATGGGCCAACCGCACGGCGGAGCCGTATCCGAGCGACCCGGCAGGGGTACGGGCGGGGCTCGCCGCGCAGATCGGCTCGCCGGTCAGGTTCGCCGAGCAGATCGAGGCCATGTACGCCGCCGGTGCCCGCGTCTTCGCCGAGGTCGGTCCCGGCCGGGTGCTCAGCCGGCTGGTCTCGGCCGTCCTCGGGGACCGCCCCCACCGGACGGTTCCGCTCGACGGTGGCCGACCGGGCGGACTGAGCGGTTTCCTCACCGCCCTGGCCCAACTCGCCGTCAGCGGGGCCGATGTCCGTACCGGCCGGCTCTTCCGGGGCCGGGACGCCGTCGACCCGGAGACGGCGGTCGCCGGGCGGAGCCCCGGCTGGACCGTGGACGGCCAGCTCGTCCGGCTCGCCGACGGCACCATTCCCCCCACCGCGCTGCACCCCGCCCGACCCGTTACGGAGCTGATCGTGCCGGAGAACCAGTCCCCCCACTCCCCCCACAGCGCACCGGACGCGCTCGTCGCCGAGTTCCTGCGCACCAGCCGCGATCTGGTCGCCGCCCAGCGCGACGTCCTGATGACCTATCTCGGCGGGCCGGGAGCGGTGGCCGCCGTCCAGGCGCCGGCTCCGGTCGCCTGGCAGCCGGCCGCTGTCGCCGCCGTCGCCGCACCGACCGCACCGTCGGTCCTCACACTGCCCGCCGCCGTGTCCCCCACCGCGGCGGCGGGCCCCAGCACCACGGCCGTGGCCCAGGCCGGGCCCGCGACCGTCGCGGCCGTCGCGGAGGCCGAGCCGGCCGCGTCCCCGGCGGATCCGGAATCGGTGCTCGCCGCCGTACTGGACGTGGTGGCGGAGCGCACCGGCTACCCGGTCGAGATGATCGAGCCCGAGCTGGATCTGGAGGCCGACCTCAGCGTCGACTCCATCAAGCGCGCCGAGATAGCCGGCGAACTCGCCGTACGCCTCGGCCTGCCCCTCGACGCGAGCGGCGAGCTGGACGGTCTCAGCACGGCACGCACTGCCTCCGGCATCACCGGACTGCTCGTGGAACGGCTGACGGGTGCCGACGCGCCGGAGGCGGAACCGGTCGCGGCGGGCGAGGCGCCGGTCGGGAGCGGTACGGCCGACGCGGAGGCCGAGGCGGAGATCCTGGCCCCGCAGCGCCTGGAGTTCACCGAGGAGCCGCTGGACGAGGTGACCGGCACGATCACCGCCGGCGCCGCCGTACTGCTGCTCGGCGGCGGCGAGTTGGCGACAGCCCTGGCCGATCGGCTGCGCGCGGCCGGTGCCTCGCCCACGCTCGTACCGGCCGGTGAGCTGCCGACGGCCACCGCCGACGCCGTGGTGGTCCTCGACACGCTGGACACGGCGCAGCCGCCGCTCCCCGAAGCGCTCCCGCTGTTCCAGGCGGCGCTCGCGGGCGCGCCCGCGACGCTCGTCGCCGTCGAGCGCAGGGCCGAAGGCGCGGCCAGCGGGCTGCGCGGCTTCTTCCGTAGCGTCGCCCGCGAGTACCCCGGTATGAAGACGACCCTGGTCGAGGTGTCGGCCGACGCGAGCACCGAGACGGTGGCCGACGGCCTCGTCACCGAACTCGCCGCCACCGAGAAGGAGCCGGTCGTCCTCACCGACGGCGGGAAGCGGCGCGCGCTGCGGCTGACCCCGACCGATCTGGGCGCGCTCGCCGCCACCGGGGCCGGACCCGCCGGCGAGGGCCAGGCGGAGGCCGAGGCGGCGGGACTCGACCGTGAGTCGGTCGTCCTGCTGGTCGGTGGCGCGCGCGGGATCACCGCGCGCTTCGCCCGCACGATCGCCTCGGCGAGCCGGTGCCGGATCGAACTCATGGGCAGGACCCCGGTCCCAGCCACGGCGGAGGACCCGGCCACCGCCGGCGCCACCGACCGTGCCGGGCTGCGGGCCGCGTTCCTGGCCACCGGCCTGACCTCCCCCGGCGAGGTGGAGCGCCTGGTCGGGGCGGTGCTCGCCGAGCGCGAGGTGCGCTCCACGGTCGACGCGCTGCGGGCGCTCGGCAGCGAGGTGCGCTACCACTGCGTCGACGTGCTGGACACGGAGTCCGTACAGGCCACCGTGAAAGAAATCTACGCGGAGCACGGCCGGCTCGACGGTGTCGTGTACGCGGCCGGGGTCATCGAGGACAAGCTGCTGGCCGAGAAGTCGGCGGAGTCCTTCGGCCGGGTGTTCTCCACCAAGGTCGACGGCGCGCGCGCCGTGCTCGACGCGGTGGACGTGCTGCCGCGCGGCCCGCGGTTCGCCGTGCTGTTCGGCAGCATCGCCGCCGCGCTCGGCAACCGCGGCCAGTCCGACTACGCGGCGGCCAACGACGCGCTGGAGGAGCTGGGCCGTCGCTGGTCGACGGACGACCGCCGCGGGCTGACCGTGCACTGGGGCCCGTGGGCCGCCGCCGAGACCAACGGCGGCATGGTCACACCGGCGCTGATGCGCTCGTACGCCGCACGGGGGATCAAGCTCATCGACCCCGAGGAGGGGCCCCTGAGCCTGCTGCGTGAGCTGGCCTGGGGCGCGCCCGAGGTGCACGCGGCCGTCTATACCGCGTCGGGCTGGTGACCTCGGTGGACTCCCGCACTCCGGTCGCCGTCGTCGGCATGGCCGTGTACTTCCCGGGCGCCAACGATCTGGAGAGCTACTGGCACAACATCGTCAACGGCGTCGACTCGATCACCGAGGTGCCGAACGGACGCTGGGACGAGGAGTTCTACGCGCCCGGAGGCCCCCCGCGCAGCGACCGGGTGTACTGCCGGCGCGGCGGATTCGTCGACCAGAGCGCCGAGTTCGACGTGACGCGGTTCGGCATCATGCCGACCTCCGTCGCGGGTACGGAGCCGGACCAGCTGATCGCGCTGGACGTGGCGCACCGGTCGATCACCGACGCCGGTGGTGAGCCGGTGCTGCCGGCGGACCGGCAGCGGGCGGGCATCGTCCTCGGCAGGGGTGGCTATCTGACGCCGGGTCTGGTCAGGCTGGACCAACGGGTGCGTACGGCCAACCAGTTGGTGCGCACCCTGCGCGAGCTGGCGCCGGAGCTGGGTGATGACCGGCTGGAGGAGGTGCGGTCGGCGTTCGCGGGTCAACTCGGGCCCGAGCAGCCGGAGTCGGCGATCGGGCTGGTGCCGAACCTGGCCGCGTCACGGGTCGCCAACCGGCTCGATCTGCGTGGTCCCGCGTACACCGTGGACGCCGCCTGCGCCTCGTCGCTGGTGGCGGTCGACCACGCCGTACGCGAACTGAACAGCGGCCGGTGCGACGTGATGCTCGCGGGCGGGGTGCACCACTGCCACGACATCACGCTGTGGAGCGTGTTCAGCCAGCTCGGCGCGCTGTCGCCGAGCGAGCGGATCCGGCCGCTGCACCAGGATGCCGACGGTGTGCTCATCGGCGAGGGCACCGGCATCGTGGTGCTGAAGCGGCTGGCGGACGCGGAGCGCGACGGCGACCGGGTGTACGCGGTCGTCTCCGGCACCGGTGTGGCGAGCGACGGGCGTTCGGCGAGTCTGTTCAACCCCGATCCCGGCGGTCAGGTCCGCGCCGTACGGCAGGCGTGGGACGCGGCGGGTCTCGACCCGCGCGCGGCCGACTCCATCGGTCTGCTGGAGGCGCACGGGACAGCGACCCCGGCGGGTGACCGTGCCGAACTGACCACCCTGGCCGAGGTGTTCGGCCCGGCGGTGGGCGCGCGTGCCGCGATCGGGTCCGTGAAGTCGATGATCGGTCACACGATGCCGGCAGCCGGTGTCGCGGGGCTGATCAAGGCGGCGCTCGCGCTCCATCACGGGGTGCTGCCGCCGACGCTGCACTGCGAGGACCCGCATCCCGCGCTGGAGGCGACGCGGTTCGCCCCGCTCGCCCGGTCGGCGCCGTGGGAGAGTCCGGCGACGGGCGCGCCGAGGAGGGCGGGTGTCAACGCGTTCGGTTTCGGCGGCATCAACGCCCATGTGGTGCTGGAGCAGGCGACGTCGGCGGCTGCCGGGGCGGTCCCGGCCGGCGGGCGTACGGCGCGAGCGACGACAAACGCGACCACGACCACAGGCACGTCCCCGACCGCGACCGCGACCGTCACCGAGCCGGAGCGGGTGCTGCGGCTGGCGGCCCCCGATCGGGCGACGCTGGCCGCGCTGCTGGACGCCGACGACGCGACGGTGCTGGCCGCCGGTCTCGACGAGCGCGCGCCCGCCCACGGCCCCGTCCGGCTGGGCATCGTGGACCCGACGGCGCGCAGACTGAAGCTGGCCAGGAAGGCGGTCACGAAGGGCGCGGCCTGGCGCGGGCGCAGCGACGTGTGGTTCAGCCCGCGTCCGCTGCTCGGTCCCGGCGGCGGCACGACCGCGTTCGTCTTCCCCGGTCTCGAAGCCGAGTTCGAGGCCCAAGTGGACTCCCTGGCCGAGCGGTTCGGCCTGGTGTGGTCGCCGGGGCACGACGCCAAGGTCGGCGACGTGGGCCGGCACGGCGCGGCGGTCTTCCAGCTCGGGCGGCTCCTCGACACGGCCCTGCGTCGGCTGTCGGTGGTGCCGGACTCCGTCGCGGGGCACAGCGTCGGCGAGTGGACGGCCATGGCCTGCGGCGGGATTCACGCCGCCGACGAGGTCGACACGTTCCTCGCGGGCTTCGACCCGGACGCGCTGCGCGTGCCCGGTGCGGCCTTCGCCGTGCTCGGGATGCCCTCAGACCGGGTGCTCGCCGAACTCGCGGGCCGGAGCGACGTCGTGCTGTCGCACGACAACGCGCCGAACCAGTCGATGATCTGCGGTCCGGAGGAGGCGGTCGGCGAACTGGTCCACCGGTTCCGCACGCGGGGCGTGATCGGGCAGGTGCTGCCGTTCCGCTCCGGCTTCCACACCCCGATGCTCGCCCCGTATCTCGATCCGATCAGGCGGGCCGCCGAGACGTACACGCTGCACCCGCAGTCCACACCGGTCTGGTCGGCGACGACCGCCGCGCGCTATCCCCACGAACCGGCGGCGGTACGGGAGTTGTTCGTCCGGCATCTGCTCGAACCGGTGCGGTTCCGGCAGTTGATCACCACGATGCACGACGCGGGTCACCGCGTGTTCATCCAACTCGGCGCCGGTCAGCTCGGTTCGCTGATCGACGACACGTTGGCGGGCAAGGACCGGCTGGTCGTCGCCGCGCACTCCTCGGCGCGGGACAGCCTGGCGCAGCTGCGCCGCGTCGTCACCGCGCTGTGGGTGGAGGGCGGGGCGCCGGACGTGGGTCCGCTGCTCGGATCCGCGCCTCTCACGGCCGCCGCCACCGCTCCGGCGCGTGCCGGGCGGGTCCGGCCCGGCGTCCGGCTCGACCTCGGCGGGGCGCTGGTGTCCCTGCCCGAGCAGGCGAAGAAGCTGCTCGCCGACAGCATCGGCCACCCCCCGGCGGCCCGGCCGCTGGGCGACGGCAATGCCCTCGACCGGCTGGTCGCGCTCGGCCGGACCGGTGCCGGGTTCCCGATCGCCGCCGAACTGTCGGCGCTGATGAACGACACGGCGGCTGTCGCGGACGAGCTGATCGCGGCGCGGGCCGCGTACCCGACGGCGGGGATGGCGGGGACGGCGGGGACGGCACTGACAGCGCTGACGGCCGGGACCGCTCCGGCGGGGACGCCGACGGCGTCCCCGCTCCCCCCACCGGAGCCCGCCGTTCCCGCCGTTCCCGCAGTTCCCGCCGTTCCCGCGTCGCTGCGCGTGGACGTCGGCGAGATGCCGTACCTCCTCGACCACTGCTTCTTCCGGCAGCGCCCCGGCTGGCCCGACGAGGGCGACCGCTGGCCGATCGTCCCGGCCACCACCGTCATCGGCCATCTCATGGAGATCGCCGAACACGCCGTGCCCGGCACGCGGGCGGTCGCCGTCCACGACGTACGCCTGCTGAAGTGGATCGAGGCGATGCCCGCCGTCGATGTGCCGGTGGAGGTAAGGCAGTTGGCATCCGACCGGGTCGAGGTCGGCCTGACCGGCTACTCGCGCGCCGTGGTCGAACTCAGCCCCGCCCACCCGGCGCCTCCCCCGGCCTGGCCGGTCGACACCGCCGTCGAACGGGTCCCCGGAATGCGGGCCGAACAGCTCTACAGCGAGCGGTGGATGTTCCACGGGCCGCGTTTCCAGGGCGTCAGCGAGCTGACAGCGATCGGCGACCGGTGGGTACGCGGGGTGCTGACCGCCCCCGACGCGCCCGGCGCCCTGCTGGACAACGTCGGTCAGCTGCTCGGCTACTGGATCATGGCCACGCTCACCGAACGCACCACGGTGTTCCCGGTCCGTATGGAGCGCATCCGGTTCCACGGGCCGCACCCGCGGCCGGGCACGCGGCTGACCTGTCTGATCCGGATCACCGAGGTCACCGACCTCACGCTCACGGCCGACATGCAGCTGATCGGTGAAGACGGCGTGGTCTGGGCCGAGTTCACCGGCTGGCAGGACCGGCGCTTCGACACCGACGCCAACATCCGCGCGGTGGACCGCTTCCCGGGCGAGAACACCCTGTCCACGGCGCGGCCGGGCGGTCGGACGATCGTCCACGAGCGCTGGCCGGACCTGGCGACCCGCGAGCTGATCATGCGCAACATACTCGGCAGCGCCGAGCGGTCCCGTTACGAAGCCCTGCCGCCGGTGCGCAGGCGCCAGTGGCTGCTGGGGCGGATCGCCGCCAAGGACGCGGTGCGCGGGCTGCTGTGGCGGGAGGGCGCGGGCGAGATCTATCCGGCCGAGATCTCCGTACGCAACGACGCGTCGGGGCGCCCGCTGGTCGAAGGGGTGCACGGGCGGGCGCTGGGCGAGCTGACGGTCTCGATCGCGCACCGCCGCGAGACGGGGGTGGCCGTCGCCGCGCGCGGGACCTGCGGGATCGACATCGAGGAGATCACGGACCGGCCGCGCGCGACGGTCGAGACCGCGTGCGACACCAGCGAACTCACCCTGCTCGACGGTCTGGTGGCGAGGTCGCCGGGCAGTGGCGCCCTGTGGTTCACCCGTTTCTGGACCGCCAAGGAAGCCGTCGCGAAGGCGCGCGGCACAGGTCTGCGTGGCCGCCCGGCGGAGTACCGCGTGGTGGCCGCCGACGAGAACCGCGCACGAGTCGTCACCGGGGGACGGCTCTACGAGGTGCGCCTGGAGAAGACAGCCAATCCGCCGGGGCTGCCGGATCGGCACTACGTCGTCGCGTGGACGACGACGGAGAACGACGAACAGACTGACCAGACAGGAGATTCGGAATGACCACCGAAACCGAGACAAGCGTGGCGGCGGCCGTGGAGAGCGACATCATCGCGATGCTGCGGACCATGCTGGCGGAGGAGGGCCTGGACGACGCCGAGATCACACGGGAGACCACCTTCCACGACGATCTCGAACTGGAGAGCATCGACCTGGTGACCCTGGCCGGTTCGCTGCGGGAGCACTACGGCGACCAGGTCAACCTCGCCCTGTTCATCGCCGATCTCGAACTGAGCGAGATCATCGCGCTCACGGTCGGCGAGTTGGTCGACTATGTCTCCGCCTCCCTGCGCACCTCCGGGCAGGTCTGATCCGATGGCGAAGATAGGCACCGGCGAGATCACCACGCATGTCCAGCGGCTGCCCGCCGCGCACCCGCCGGCCGACGGCGGCGAGACGCCCGTCGTGGTGTTCGTCCACGGTCTGCTCACGGACAGCCTGGCCAGCTACTACTTCACGCTCGGCCCGGCGTTCGCGGCTGCGGGCATCGACGTGATCATGTACGACCTGCGGGGCCACGGCCGCAGCGACCGGCCACCCACGGGGTACCGCCTCGAATCGTTCGTCGGGGATCTCGTCGGCGTTCTCGACGCGCTCGGCGAGAGCCGCCGGGTGCATGTGGTCGGCAACTCCTTCGGCGGCACGATCGCGACCGCGTTCGCCGCCTGGCACCCCGACCGGGTCGCCACCGTCACCATGATCGAGTCCGAGCCGCCGGTGGCGGAGTGGGCCCGGCACATGGCCGACGGGCTGGCGGACGCCAAGAACGAGCTCGCCCGTGAGGAGGTCATCGGCTGGATCTCCGCGAACCACGGCGCGCACACCGCCCGGCTGTCCCGAGGAGCGAGCCGCATCCTGGCCACGACGACCCTGGCCGAGGATGTCCCGGCCGGACGCGTCATCGACGACAGTCTCGACGCGCTCGACGGCTGCCCGGTGCTCGCGATCTTCGGCGACGAGTCCGGTCTGAGCGCGCAAGTGCCGGACCTGGAGGCCAAGTTGATGTCGTGCCGCACCGTGGTCCTCGCCGAGCAGGGCCACTCGGTGCTGGTCGAGCGCACGGAGGAGACGCTGGACCTGATCCTGCGCTGGGTGACGGAGCACACCCTGGCCGAGGCGGTGCGGTGACACGGTTCCTGCTCGTCGTCCCCCCACTGGTCGGTCACACCAACCCACTCGCCGCGGTCGCCGATGAACTGACCTACCGGGGACATGAGGTGGCGTGGGCCGGCTACGGCGATCAGATCCGGGCGCTCACGGGCCCACAGGCCCAGGTGTACGAGTGCACCATGCCGGACGCCGGGCTGACCCGGCCGCCGGGCCTCGCGGGGCCCGCCGCCTTCCAGTACCTCTGGGAGAAGTTCTTCGTCCCGCTCGCCGACCTGATGGCGCCGGGCGTCGACGCGGCGATCGACGCGTTCCGTCCCGACGCCGTGTTCACCGACCAGCACGCCGTCGCGGGCGCGCTGGTCGCCGAGCGGCGCGGAATCGTGCACATCTCCTCGGCCACCACGTCGGCCGAACTCGTGGACCCGCTGGCGGAGTTGCCGAAGGTGGGGGCCTGGCTGGCCGATCTGCTCGGCGGGCTGCGGGCCCGGATCGGTGATCCGTCGGCGCAGGGCGATCCGCGTTACTCGCCGCACGGCGTGATCGCCTTCACGGGGCGTGAGTTGGTCGGTGACACGCCGCTGCCGAGCGAGGAGGTCCATCTGGTCGGCCCCGCCGTAGCGCCACGCGCCGGGAGTTCGGACTTCCCCTGGGACCGGCTCGACCCCTCGCGCCGCCTCGTCCTCGTCTCGCTCGGCACGGCCAACGCGGACGCCGGGGGCCGTTTCCTCACCGAGGCGGTGACCGCGCTGGACGTGCTCCGGGACCGGGTGCAGGGGGTCGTGGTCGATCCCGGCCGCACCCTCGGAGCCGTACCGCCCGATGTGATCGTGCGCCCGCACGTGCCCCAACTCGACCTGCTGGCACGGGCCGACGCGGTCGTCTGCCACGCCGGCCACAACACGGTGTGCGAGACGCTGTGGCACGGCCTGCCGCTGGTGCTCGCCCCGATCCGGGACGACCAGCCCATCGTCGCGGGACAGGTGGTCGACGCGGGCGCCGGGGTGCGGGTCCGGTTCCGCCGCGTGGACGCCGCCCGGCTCGGTGCCGCGATCGAGACCGTGCTGGACAACACCGGCGGGCACCGGGCCGCCGCCGAGTCCATCGGCCGGTCGCTGCGCGCGGCGGGAGGCAGGTCCGCCGCCGCCGACCACCTCGAACGGATCGCGGCCCGGCATGCCCCCGTCCCCGCGTCCGGCTGACCCCCACCCCGTTGCCCCTCCCCCCACCGCCACCAGGACCCCCCATGACATCGGCTTCCGCTCCCCCCGACTCCCGCACCGGACCCGCCGGTGACGCCACGGTGATTGACGAACCGTCAAGTACGGCTCCGCTGCGCGTCCTGCTCGGGTACGCGAGGCCGCACCGCCTCGTCCTGTGCGCCACTCTGCTGCTCCTCCTGGCGGCGAGCGGGGCCGGCCTCGTACAACCGCTGGTGGCACAGCACGTCCTGGACGGACTCGGCGACGGAACCGGCGTCATGGGGCCTGTCCTGCTCCTGGCCGCCCTGGTCGTTCTGGGGGCGGTGCTCACCGGGCTCCAGTCGTGGTGGCAGCAGCGCACCTCGGAGCGGGTGGTGCGGCAGATCCGCCGGGATCTGGTGTTCCGGCTGATCCGGCTGCGGGTGCCCGAACTCGACCGCCGCGCGCCGGGCGATCTCATCTCCCGCGTCACCTCCGACAGCACCCTCGTGCAGAACGCCGCGACCGAGGGCCTGGTGATGGTCGCCAACGGGGTCCTCAGCATCCTGGGCGCCGTGGTCCTGATGGGCCTGGTGCATCTGGGACTGCTCGGGGTGACCGTCGCCGTACTGCTCGGCGTCACGCTGGTGATGGTGCTCATCCTGCCGCGCATCCGGGAGGCGGTCGCCCGCTCGCAGGATTCAATCGGCTCCGTCGGCGCGGCGCTGGACCGGGCGCTGGGCGCGGCCAGGACCGTGAAGGCCAACGGCGCGGAGGGCCGGGAGACGGCGCGCGCGGGAGAGGCCGTGGACGGCGCGTACCGCGCGGGTCTGGTCGGCGCGCGGTACGTGGCGATGGTGAAGGTGCTGTCCGGCGTCTCCATCCAGGCGGCGTTCCTCGCGGTGCTCGGGGTGGGCGGCGCGCTGGTCGCCTCGGGGGGTCTGGAGGCGTCGGCGCTGATCGCGTTCCTGCTGTACGTGTTCTATCTGGCGAGTCCGATCGGCTCGCTGGTCGCGGGGCTGGGGATGCTCCAGCAGGGGCTCGGCGCCGTGGGGCGTATCGAGCAGGTGGGGCGGATGCCGATCGAGGACGACGTGGACGGCTTGGACGCCGACTCCGCTGCGGGCGGCGGCCGTTGGGACGGGAAGGACGCACCGGCGGTCGAGTTCCGGGACGTCCACTTCTCCTACCCGGACCGGTCCCCCGCGCTGCGCGGGATCTCGTTCACGGTACGCGGCGGTACGCAGAGCGCGCTGGTGGGTCTCTCGGGTGCGGGAAAGACCACGATGTTCGCGCTGCTCCAGCGGTTCTACGAGCCGGCGGCCGGCGGGATCCTGATCGGCGGTGTGGACATCGCCACCCTGCCCCGCGCCGAGGTGCGCCGCCGGATCGCGTACGTCGAGCAGGAGTCCCCCGTCATGGCGGGGACGATCGAGGACAACCTCACGTACGCGGCCTCCGAGGTGTCGGCCGAGGAGATCGCGGAGGTCCTGCGACTGACACGGCTCGACTCGCTGATCGCGCGACTTCCCGACGGGCTGCGCACGGAGGTCGGCAGCCGGGGGGTCGCGCTCTCCGGCGGCGAGCGCCAGCGGCTCGCCATCGCGCGTGCTCTGCTGCGCGGTCCGGAGGTGCTGCTGCTCGACGAGGCGACGGCACAGCTCGACGCGAACAACGAGCGGGCACTGCGCGAGGCGGTCGAGCAGGCGGCGCGGCGCTGCACGGTGCTGCTGATCGCGCACCGGCTCTCCACGGTGACGGGCGCGGATCAGATCGTGGTGCTGGAGCACGGCCGGGTGCGTGGCACGGGAACGCATCAGGAGCTGGTCGAGGCGGACGTGCTGTACCGCGAACTGGCCGCGTCCCAGATGCTGGTGGGCGACGAAGGCGCGGCCCTCGAAGGCGTCGCGGCGGTCGAAGGCGTCGCGGGCACCGGCGGTGCGGCCGGGGAGCCGGTGCCGATGAACCGGTGAAAAGGAGTGAGGGCATTCCGCTCGTTCGCGGAATGCCCTCACCTGTTCTAGTCGTTCTCTGTGCGGCTCTCGATCAATTGCGTTCCGGTCAGCCGGTAATCGAGTTCAGGGCTGCCAGATATCCGTCCCTGTGGCCTTCCACATTCGGGTGGTAGGACTCGTTGATCTTGTCCCACTCCAGGCTCGTCACCCATTCCGAGCCACCCGAGCAGATGGTGTGCGGGTCGAATGCGGGACGCGGGTCGAGGAAGGTGAATCCGGCCTCGGCCGCGCGGCTCGCCATAATGTCGTTCAGCACGTCGGCCGCGGAATTCATGGCCGAACGCTCGGCGTCGCTGAGACCGAAGATCCCGCAGGAACCGCCGATCTTGTAGAGCCGCGGGTAGCCCACGACGACGACCTTGGCCGACGGGGCGGCGGCCCGCACCGCACCGTAGGTCTGGGCGAGCGCGGGTGACAGCGCACCCTGGGCGGCCTGCTTCGCGAGTTCGACGCCGGCGATGCAGTCCGCGTCGTCGATCGTCAGGATGCAGTTCGTCAGGACGTCGACGAAACCGACGTCGTTGCCTCCGACCTGCACCGTTACCAGGGTGGTGTCCGCGGTCAGCTGCGGTATCTGGGTGCTGACGACGTCGGCCGTGGTCGCGCCTGAGCACGAGGCCTCAACAAACGCGGTGGACGCGTGCTGGGCGGCCCAGAGCCGGGGGTAGGTCAGCGGACCGCGCCGGCACGGGTCGTCGGGGTTGTCGTAGGTACGCGTACCGGGAGCGACCGCGTAGGAGTCGCCGATGGCCACGTACTTACCGTCCGCCTTCGGTGCCGCGTTCGCTGTGGGGGCTACGGTTGCGGCGACGACCATTGCCAACAGAGCGGCGATGATTGGTCTTTTTGAGCGCACGAATACTTCTCCGATGAGTGGGGTCATGGACTCTATATAAATAGCACCAGTTGATGCCCCGCGGTATACCCGGTCATAAATTATCTGATGGCAATTCAGGGAAGCTCCCGGCCGGGCGCGCAACCTGCCTGCAACGTTGAGTGCGGTTCACTGGCAGGATGAGCGAAGAGGAGACCGCGCGCGTGGAGGTGACGCCCGCCGCCGCCGATCTGATACGGCGACTGCGGGCGGACCACGGGCGTCAGGGAGCCGGTGCCGTTCTGGATGTCGGTGAGCCAGTACGAGGCATGGCGGCACACCCGGCTGATCGTCGACGTCGTGGAGGGGCGGGGCAAGAAAGGCCAACGGCCAACGGGCCTACGGCTGGAGGCTGCTCACCACGTCCGCCGTGGAGCTGATCCCGTCCTCGATGGTCGGCGCCATGCTCGTGCCGGCGAGGAAGAACCCGAGCAGGACACAGCAGATCGCGTGCCCCAGCTTGAGTCCGCCGTTGCGCACGAAGATCACGGTGAGCACCGTCAGTAGCAGAACCAGTGAGATCGAAATGGCCATCGCCAACCTCCTCCGCCGCGCCGGAATTGCGGCATTCGGCCGTCAGTCTGGCGGAGCGGAGGGGCTGTTCTGGCAACTGGCGTGTAGGCCGTACGGGTTGACTACCGGTCGTTCTTGATCAGGAAGCTCTCCAGGCCCGCGAGGTCGTCCGTGTTGATGTGGTCGACCCCGGCGTCCAGCAGTTCGGACCAGACCGCGTCGCGGGCGGGCCCGGCCAGGTCGGGCGTCGCCCAGAACCGGACGCGCTGGCCCCGCCGGTGGGCGGTGTCGACGATGCGCCGCAGTTCGGTGCGCTCGGCGGCGGGGAACGCGCCGACTCCCTGCCAGGTGAAGCTCGTTGTCCAGTTGCTGCTGATGAGCGGCACGAACGAGGCGCGCGCCGCGCTGCCGAGGTCGTCGAGCCGGCCGTCGTAGAAGGCGTGGCGGACCCGCTGCGCCTCCATCGGGACGCGGGCGGCGCGGTCGCCGGAGATGACCGGGGTGACGGCGCCGTACCGTACGGCCCCGTGGGAGTAGGTGCTCAGCATCGAGCGGTAGGCGCGGAGTTGGCGGTGCAGCTCCAGATAGGTGGCGGCGCCGTCCGTCTTGATGTCGATGAGCAGCTGCACCGGCCGGTGGTGTCCCCGGTACACGGCGCCGCCGTTGGCCCTGACCCTCTCGCGCAGCGGGTCGAGGTAGAGCGAGCGGAGCGTGCGCGTGGGGTCCAGCGTCTCGGGCTCGTGGGCGACCAGCAGTTCGCCGTCGACCAGGAAGATGTCGGCCTCGACGCTGGTGAAGTGGTGCGACAGCGCGTCGTGGAGGGGACGCTCGTGCAGATAGTCGTTGTGCGCGTGGGCGCGGCGCAGCGGCTTGGAGCCGTCGCCGCGCTCGGTGGCCTGCGCGTACGAGGGTATGGCGACTGCTCCGGCGAACGCGGCGGCGAAGGTGGTCACCGCTCTGCGTCGGGTGGTGAGGGCCATGTTGTCTCCGAGATCGGGGGGACGGGACGGGGAAGGGCGACTCGCCGAGTATCCGCCGCCGACCGCCTCAAGGGGCAGGGTCCCACGAAGAGTTCGACCAGCCGACGACCGTCGGACGGCTGTGATTCAAACAGTCTCGGCGATCTCCCGCCAGCGGACCGTACGGTCGCACCAGCGCTCCAGCAGCACCCGGTCGTGACCGACGGCCAGCAGCCCGGCGCCCTGGGTGCGCCGGTACTCCTCCACCGCCGTGACCAGCGCGGCCGTGGTCGAGGCGTCGAGCATCGCGGTCATCTCGTCGCAGACCAGCCAGCGCGGGCGCAGCACCAACGCGCGGGCCAGGCAGGCGCGCTGGAGCTGGCCGTCGCTGACCTCGTGCGGCCTGCGGCCGAGCAGGTCGTCGGTGAGTCCCACCGTCCGCGCCAACTCACCCACGCGGTCCGCCACTTCGTTCCGGCGGCCGTTGGCGCGCAGCGGCTCGGCGATCAGGTCGGTGAGCCGGAGCCTGGGGTCGGCCGACAGCCGGTGCTGCTGGAAGACGACCCCGATCGCGGTGCGTTGCGCCTTCGGGGCACGGTGGCGCCAGCCGGTGGCGCGTTCACCGTCGAGGGTCACGGTGCCCGCGTCGGGCCGGTGCAACAGGGCGGCGACGCGGGCGAGGGTCGACTTGCCGCAGCCGCTGGGGCCGAGGAGCCCGACCGCTTCACCGGGGGCGACAGTGACGGACGCGCCCTTGACGACGGGTGCGCCGCGTTCGTATCCGGCGGTGATGCCGAGGAGTTCAAGCATCGACGCGCTCCTCGGCGTGATGGCAGGCGACGGACGAGCCGTGGCCCGGTGTCAGGGCGGGCAGGGTGGCGCAGATGTCGGTGGCCCGTGGGCAGCGGGCGGCGAAGGCGCAGCCGGCGGGGAGGTCGCCCAGCTCGGGCGGCATACCGGGAATGGCGGTGAACTTCCGCTCGGGCAGGGCGTCGAGCAGGCCGCGTGCGTAGGGGTGACGCGGCCCCCGTTCGCCGAAGAAGCCTTCCGCGGGGCTGAGTTCGACGATCCGGCCCGCATACATGACGGCGACGCGGTCGGCGATCCGTTCGGCCGCCGCCAGGTCGTGGGTGATCATCAGCAGGGCGCGGCCGTCGTCGGTGTGGCGCCGCAGTTCGTCGGCCGTACGGTCGACGAGTTCGCGGTCGAGCCCGGTGGTCGGCTCGTCGGCCAGCAGCAGCGGGGCGTCGCCGATCAGGGCGAGGGCGGTAGCGGCGCGCTGCGCGAGACCGCCGGAGAGTTCGTGCGGGTAGCGGTCGAGGTGGTCGGCGGGGTAGGCCGCGCGTTCGGCCGCCGCGTCCACGGACCGGGCGGGCACCGTCCCTCTGACACCCGTCAACTCGCGCAGCGCCTCCGTCAGTTGGGAGCGTACGGTGCGTACGGGGGTGAGGTGGGCGGCCGGGCTCTGCGGTACGAGGCCGATGCGCCGGCCCCGTACCGTACGGGCCAGGGTCCGTTCGTCGGCGGCGAGCAGGTCGACGGGGGCCGCCCGGCCGTTCCCGCCGACGAGGGCGGAGCCGGTGGTCTGCGCGTTGCCGGGCAGCAGACCGAGCAGCGCCGACGCGAGGACCGACTTGCCGCAGCCGCTCTCGCCGACGAGCGCGAGGCACTCCCCCACCGCGAGGTCGAAGGTGGCGTCGGTGACGGCCGCGATGTGCCGTCCGCCGCGCATCCGGAAGCGGACGCCGAGGCCGCGCACCGACAGCAGCGGCGACTCGGCAGCGGTATGGGGCTCGGGCGTGGTCACAGCATCAGCTCCGATCGGCGGCGCGGATTGATCCGTTCCCGCCACACCCCGGCGAGCCCGGCGATGGCGAGGGTGGGGACGATCAGGAACAGTCCGGGGAAGAGCGTCGGCCACCAGTCACCCGCGAGCAGCGAACCGCGCGCCGTCTGCACGAGGTTGCCGAGGCTCGCCTGGTGGCTGGGCAGCCCGAGGCCGAGGAAGGAGAGCGCCGACTCGTGCCACATGGCGTGCGGCACCATGAGTACGGCCGCGAGCCCCGCCTGCGGCATTACGCCGGGCAGCAGATGGCGCACCGTGATCCGCCACCGTGACGAGCCACCGGACACGGCCGCGTCCACGTAGGGGCGCGAGCGCAGCGACAGGACCTCGGAGCGGACGATCCGGGCGGTGGAGAGCCAGTGCGTCAGCGCGACCGAGACGATCACCGGCCAGACGCCGGGCCGGAACATCGCGACGATGAAGATGCCGAGCAGCAGGTGCGGCACCGAGGAGAAGGTGTCGACGAGACGCATCACGACCCGGTCGGTCCAGCCGCCGAACGCCGCCGCCGCGGCGCCCACGGCCGTGCCGATGACGGTGGCCACGAGTGCGGCGACCAGTCCGACGAGGAGCGAGACGCGGAGCCCGTACACACAGCGCAGGAGCAGATCGCGGCCCACGTCGTCGGTGCCGAACGGGTGTGCCAGGGAGGGCGGTTGGAGCTTGAGCGAGAGATCGACGGCCTGCTCGTCGAGCTGGACGAGCGGCGGGACGACCAGGACGGCCAGTGCCACGGCGGTGACGATGACGGCCGACGTGACGGCGCGGACCCTGCGGGTCGAGCGGCGGCTGCGTCCGCGCGAGCGCCACGGGGCGGTCGCCTCGTGGGCGGCGTGTGTGGTGTCAGCCATCGAAGCCCACCCTCGGGTCGGCGAGTCCGTACAGCAGGTCGGAGAACAGATTGCCGATGAGTACGGCCGCCGTGGCGAGGACGGTGAGCGCGGCCAGCAGCGGGAAGTCCACGGATGTCGCCGCCTCGACGGTGGCCGCCGCGATCCCCGGCCAGCTGAAGACCGTCTCGATGAGGAGCGCGCCGGTGATGAGTTCGGGGACGCGTGAGCCGATGAGGGTGAGCATCGGCAGCATCCCTGAGCGCCAGGCGTGACCGAGCAGGACGGTGCGCTCGCTCAGCCCCCGGGCGCGCGCACCGCGTACGGGGTCCTCCCCCAGCGCGTCGGCGACCCCTTGCCGTACGTAGAGGTAGAACCACGGCATCTGTGAGACGCCGAGGACGGCCGCGGGCAGCACCAGATGCGAGGCGACCTGGCCGAAGGTGACGATGTCGCTGCCCGAGTCGGTGAGCCCGCCGGCCGGCAGGACACCGAGCCGCAGGGCGAAGAACCAGATGGCGAGCAGCCCGAGCCAGAACGCGGGCGCGGCTTCCAGGGTGTAGGCGGCGGAGCTGACGCAGCGGTCGAGCGGGCCGCCGGGGCGCCGGGCCGCCGCCACACCGAGCGCCGTGCCGAGCAGGATCGCGAGGACGAAGGCGGTGGTGGCCAGGAGCACGGACCAGCCGAGGCGTTCGGTTATGACGTCGGCGACCGGCCGGCGCATCACGCTGGAGTCGCCGAGATCGCCGGTGGCGGCCGACGTCAGCCACTCCCACCATCGCGGGACGAGGGGCTGGTCGACGCCGAGGTTGGCGCGCAGCTGGTCAAGGGTCTCCTGGGAGGCGGTGAGGCCGGCGGTACCGGCGTGCGCCTTGACGGGATCGAACGGTGAGGCGGCGGCGACGGCGAAGACGCCGAAGGTGACGACCAGCAGGACGGGGGCGGCCAACAGCAGCCGCCGCCCCGTCATGCGTGCCATCGCCCCCCACGGGAGGCGGCGGCTCACGACGTACGGGCCCACTGCTCGACGTTCCACCAGGGGCCGGACGCGAGTCCGTGGTCGTGCGGTTCGACCTGGGTGGTGAGCGTGCCCCAGGTGTCGTTCATGACGTAGATGTGGTCGATGTGGGTGAGGAAGGTGTAGCCGGGGTCCTTCGCGAGTTCGCGCTGGACGGTGTCGTACGCGGCCTTGCGGGCGGCCTTCTCCCCGCTCTCGCGACCGGTGTCGAGGGCCTTGTCGACGGCCGGATTGTCGTACCAGGCCATGTTGTTGAAGCCGTCCCCGGCGAGACCTGAGTTGAGGAGGCTGAACTGGTCGAAGTCCGGGTCACCGGGGGCCCCGCCGCCCGCCAGGACGGCGTCGGTCTTCATCCGGGGCTCGATGACCTCCCACGTACCGGCCTGGGTCTTGATGTCGATGCCGGCCTTCTTGGCGTCGGAGGCGTAGGCGAGTGCGTGGTCCTGGCGGAGCTTGTCGCCGGTCAGATACCAGAGCGGGAAGCTCGCGCGTACGCCGTCCTTGGTACGGATGCCGTCCTCGCCGGCCTTCCAGCCAGCCTCGTCGAGGATCCGCTCGGCCTTGGCGAGGTCGTGCGGGCGCTCGGTGCCCTTGGTGAACCACTCGCTGTCGGTGGGCACGGGGCCGTAGGCGGCGCGGCCCGCGCCGTCGAGGATCTTGTCGACCATGGTGTCCCGGTCGACTGCGACGTCGAGCGCGCGGCGTACGGCGGTGTCGCCCGTGACCTTGTTGTGGGTCGGGAGGGTGACGGTGCGGTAGTCGTACGTCGTGGCGGCGTAGGTCTTCTTGCCCTTGTCGTTCTTGAAGCCCTTGGCGAGGTTGGGCGGCAGGATCGCGCCGTCGAGGTCCCCGGCGCGCAGCCGGGTGGCGCGTACGTCGTCGTCCTTGATGATCGCCATGGTGAACTGCTTCACCCCGGGCTCGCCGCCCCAGTACTCGGGGTTGGCCCTGAAGCTGATCTTCTCGCCCTTGGACCAGTTGGTGAGGAGGTAGGGTCCCGTGCCGACGGGCTTGTTGGTGAACGGCCCGGAGTTGACGTCCTGCCTGCCCGCCAGGTGCTCCGGCGCGATGGGGAGCACGGTCCGCTGGGCGAAGGGCGCGTAGGGGTACTTGAGGGTGAAGACGACGGTGCTCTCACCCTCGGCCGTGACGTCCTCGATGGCCGCCAGCTCGGTCTTGGACGGGTTGTTGGTCCTGGCGTCCAGGATGGTGCGGTAGGTGAAGACGACGTCCGCCGCGCTGAAGGGCTTGCCGTCGCTGAACTTCACGTCGTCACGCAGCCGGTAGGTGTACGTCATCCCGTCCTCGGCGACCTCGGGAAGCGCGGAGGCGAGGGCGGGCTTCAGATTCATGTCCCGGTCGACGGTGAGAAGCCCGTCGAAGAGCTTGGAGTTGCCGTCCTTGCCGTAGCCGAGCAGCGGGCTGAGACTGTCCGGCTCATAGGCGATCCCGACAACGGCGGACTCCTGATCCCCACCGCCGTCACCGGAGCCGCTGTCCGGGTTCGAGCAGGCCACGGCGGCAAAGGCGAGCGAACCGGCCAGCGTCGCCGCGGCCGTGCCACGTATCGAACGGGCGGTCATGGATTCCACACCCCTACTGAAGATCAAACGTTATTGCGAATGGCTCGCAATTAAACAGTACGCAAAGGGGTGCTTGTCCAGGTGGTATGCCGGCCGCCCGACGGCCGGGGCTACCGCAGCGGCGCTCCCGGCGCCGGCAGACCCGTCAGCGTCGCGAGGCTGTCGTGGTGGGATCCGGTCGAACCCAGGGCGATCTCATCCGACTTGGCCCTCTTCAGATACAGATGCGCGGGATGCTCCCAGGTCATGCCGATGCCGCCGTGGAGCTGGACGCACTCCTCGGCCGCGTGGACGGCGGCCGGGCCGCAGTACGCCTGGGCGACCGCCACGGCGAGCGGCGTGTCGGGGCTGTCGGTGGCAAGCGCGTCGGCGGCGTTGCGGGCGGCGGCGCGGGCCGATGCGACCTCCAGCCACAGCTGCGCCATGCGGTGCTTGAGCGCCTGGAACGAGCCGATGGGGCGGTTGAACTGGTGCCGTTCGCGGGTGTGCCGGACAGTCTGTGCCAAGCACCATTCGGCGAGCCCGAGTTGTTCGGACGCGAGCAGCCCCGCGCCCGTGAGCAGTCCGCGGCGTACGGCGGACTCCGCCGCTGCCGCGTCGGCGATCCGGGTTCCGGCGGCGAGGGCTGCCGCGTCCACGGTGACGGTGGAGAGCGGGCGCGTGACGTCGAGCGGGGTCCGCGCCCGGACGGTGACTCCCGGCGTCGCCGTCTCGACCGCGTACAGCCCGTCGGGGCCGAGGACGAGCAGGACCTCGGCGACGGCGGCGTCGGCCACGGCCCTGATCTCGCTGCCCGGCGCCGAGTTGGGGAGCGGGGCGCCCGGACCGGTGGAGAGCGGGACGGCGAGCACGGCGACCGTACGGCCTTCGGCGAGAGCGCGCAGCAGTTGCTCCCCGTCCGTGCCGCAGGCGAGCAGCGTCTGCGTCGCGATCACCGAACTGGTCAGATACGGCGCGGGCGTGACCGCGCGGCCCAGCTCCTCCAGCACCACCGCGGCCTCGCGGTGGCTCGCGCCCTGGCCGCCGAGCGCTTCCGGCACAAGCAGCCCGGCCGCCCCGATGCCGGAGGTGAGCGACGTCCAGAGCGCGGTGTCGTACGGGGCGCCCGACTCGGCGCGGGCGAGCGCGGCGGGGACATCGCCGCGGTCGGTGAGCAGAGACCGTACGGCGGCGCGCAGATCGTCCTCCGCCTCGGAGTACAGCAGGTCGGGCGCGGCGTCCCTGGTGCTCATCGGGTGAGGTCCTTCCATGCGACGTCCTTGTCGTCGCGCGGCTCGGCGGGCAGGCCGAGGACACGTTCGGCGACGATGTTGAGCAGTACCTCGCTCGTACCGCCCTCGATGGAGTTGCCCTTCGAGCGCAGATAGCGGTAGCCGGCCTCGCGGCCGGTGAAGTCGACCAGCTCCGGGCGCCGCATCGTCCAGTCGTCGTACAACAGGCCCTCGTCGCCGAGCAGTTCGACTTCGAGTCCGCTGATCTCCTGGTTCAGACGGGCGAACGACAGCTTCAGGCCCGAGCCTTCGGGTCCCGGCCTGCCCACGGCCAGCTGCTGGCGCAGCCGTTCGCCGGTCAGCCGTGCCACTTCGGCGTCCACCCAGAGCGTGAGGAGACGCCGGTGCAGATCGTGGGTGCGCAGTTCGGGGCGGTCGCGCCAGGTCCGGGAGACCGCGCCGATCATGCCGCCCTCGCGCGGGAGACGTGAGCCGCCGATCGAGACGCGTTCGTTCATGAGGGTGGTCCGGGCGACCTGCCAGCCCTCGCCGACCGCGCCGAGGCGGTGGGCGTCGGGGATCCGGACGTCGGTGAGGAAGACCTCGTTGAACTCCGCCTCGCCGGTTATCTGGCGCAGCGGCCGGACGTCGACGCCGGGGTCGGTGAGGTCGCAGATGAAGTAGCTGATGCCCTGGTGCTTGGGCAGGTCCGGGTCGGTGCGGGCGATGAGGATGGCCCAGCGCGCGAGATGGGCGCTGGAGGTCCACACCTTCTGCCCGTTGACGATCCATTCGCCGGTGTCGTCGTCCCGTACGGCGCGGGTCGCGAGCGCGGCGAGGTCGGAGCCGGCGCCGGGCTCGCTGAACAGCTGGCACCAGACTTCCTCGCCGACCCACAGGGGCCGTAGAAAACGGCGCTTCTGTTCGTCGGTGCCGAAGGTGAGGATGGTGGGCGCGGCCATGCCGAGGCCGATGCCGATACGGCGCGGGTCGTTGTCGGGGGCGCCGGCGGCGGCCAGTTCGGCGTCGACGACCGACTGGAGGGAGCGCGGGGCGTCGAGTCCGCCGAGACCGGCCGGGAAGTGCACCCAGGCGAGTCCGGCGTCGAAGCGGGCCTTCAGGAAGTCGGCGGGTGGCGTGTCCGTCGGCGGGTGCGCGACGAGCAAGTCCTCGGTACGGCGGCGCAGTTCGGCCGCGTCCACGGCGTTCACCGGGTGCTCGCACCCGCTGCCGGGGCGGGGATCACGACCAGACGGCCGGTGGTGGTGCCGTCGGCCACCCGCTGGACGGCGGACGCGGCGTCCGCCATCGCAACCCGCTCGCTGATGAGCGGCTTGACGACGCCTTTGGCGGCGAGTTCCGTCAGCTCCTGGTGGCAGCGGAGGATCGAGGCCGGGTCCTTCTGGGCGTACAGGCCCCAGTGCAGACCCACGATCGAGTAGTTCTTCACGAGCGCGTGGTTGAGGGCGGGGGCCGGGATGGTGCCGCTCGCGAAGCCGATGACGAGGATCCGGCCCTCGAAGGCGACGCACTTGGCGGACTTGGCGTAGGCGTCGCCGCCGACCGGGTCGTAGACGACGTCCGCGCCTCGCCCGCCGGTGAGGTCCTTCACGGCGGCGACTATGTCGTCGGTGCGCCGGTCGATGACGTGGTCGCAGCCCAACTCCCGTGCCACGCGCACCTTGTCGGGGCCTCCGGCGACGCCGATGACGGTGGCGCCCGCGGCCTTGCCGAGCTGGACGGCCGCGCTGCCGACGCCTCCGGCGGCGGCGTGCACGAGCAGCGTCTCGCCCGCCTGGAGGTGCGCCCTGCGGTGCAGTGCGAACCAGCCCGTCTGGTAGCCGATGTGGAGGGCCGCCGCCTCGGCGTCGTCGAGTGCGTCGGGCGCGGGGAGCACCGCGGCCTCGTCGGCGACGACGCACTCCGCGAGTCCGCCGTCGGGCAGGGCGGGGGTCGCGATGACGCGCCGCCCGTCCTCGGTCGCGCCGCAGATCTCGACGCCGGGCGTGAAGGGCAGTGGCGGGCGGATCTGGTACTGGCCCCGGCAGAGCAGCGCGTCGGGGAAGTTGATGTCGGCCGCGAGGACCTTCAGCAGGAGCTGACCGTCCCCCGGCACCGGCCGTTCCACCTCGTCCAGCCGCATCACCTCGCTCGGCTCGCCGTTCCGGTGGACTCGCCATGCCTGCATTCGGGGGCCTCCACAGATGAGGGTGGGTACGCGCTCCCTCGGATACTAAGCGGTCGCTTGCCCGCTGGGAACAGGCCGGTCGACGCCGTCACGCGCGACGGCGAGCACCGCCATGTCGTCGGTGCGGCCACCCTTCGTCCAGCGGCCGACCGACGAGAACAGGGCGTCGATCAGCCGCTCCGGATCGCCGTCCGGGACCGGGCCCAGCTCTTGGCGTGGGTCGTAGAAGGTCCCGGCCCCGTTCCGCGACTCCGTCACTCCGTCCGTGACGCACAGCAGGGTGGCGCCGGTGGGGAAGTCGTACGAGCGCAGGTCGCCCATGCCGGGCGCGAGGTTCCACATGCCCAGCGGCGGCATCGCCTGGCCGGTGTCCAACTCGCGGACCTCGCCGTTCCGTACGAGATAGGGGGCGGGATGTCCGCAGCTCAGCAGCCGGAGGCTGGCGCCGCGCCGGTCGATCTCGATCAGGAGCGCGGTGGCGAAGGCCTCGGCGGCGTCGACACCGAACGGGTCGGCGTACCGCTCGGCGGACCGGGCCACGGCGCGGTCGAGCCGTTCCGCGAGCCCCACCAGATCGGCCTCGGACTCCGCGCGCTCACGGAACGCCCCGACGATGACGGAGACGGCGGAGACCGCGCCGAGACCCTTGCCGCGCACGTCGGCGATGAGCACCCGGAGGCCGAAGGGCGTCTCCTCCACGGCGTAGAGGTCGCCGCCGATCCGGGCGACGGCGTTCGCCGCCTCGTAGCGGCAGGCGACGGTCATCGGGCCGATGATCCTGGGCAACGGCGGCAGCACGGCCCGCTGTAGCTGCTCGGCGGTGGATCTGACCACGGAGAACTTCGCGCTCTGGCTGTCGAGCAGGCGGCGGACGGCCAGCGCGAGAGCCGAGGCGACCACGATCTCCGCGACCTGCACGGCCGCGGAAGCGTAGCCGTGATGGGCCTGGTACGCGGAGATGCCGGTGAGCCCGAGGCCGACGCCCACGATCAGCAGGGTGTAGCGGAACGTGCCGCTGATGGCCGCCGCCATGCCGGCGACGGCGATGAGAGCGGCACCGCTGACGATCTTGGGGGTCACCAGTTCCAGGCCGACGGAACCGATGAGCAGCGCCGGGGGCAACCAGGGGTACTGCTGGAGGCGGGAATGCCCCTCGTCCATGTCAGCGGTCCTTCTCTGCCGAGCCCGTCACTCCGTTCAGCCACCCACCACATCACGGGAACAACGAGTTCACCGTGCTACGAAACCACTCAAAAGGCAGAGAAATACAGAGAAAGGGGTACTCGATCACCGGGCCCCGTCAGCGGCCGAAGACCTCGAAGGCCACCGCCGGCCGGCCGCCGAAGCGCGGGGCGGTCCTCTGCGCGTTGGCCGTGAGGAACGTACGGCAGTACGCCTCGGGGTCCTCGTCCGTAAGTACCTCGATGTAACTGCGGTGTTCGAGCAGCGACCGCACGGAGCGTTCCAGTCCGGCCGTCGCGTCGACGGCGTGCGTCGGGGTGACGGAGCCCGCGACCGCCACCCAGCGCACGCCGTCCCACGGCTGGAGCCCCCGCTCCGTCAGTTCGGGGAAGATCCACCGGTTCCCGGCGTCGCCGGCGGCGTCGAGCGTGGCGCGCCCGACGGCGCGGTGGTCCGGGGTGTTCCAGGCGGTGCCGCCCCAGGTGTCGCGGTGGTTGAGGGTGATGACCAGCTCGGGGCGGTAGCGGCGGATCGCCGCGGCGATGTCGCGGCGCAGCGCCGTGCCTTCCTCGATCACGCCGTCCTGGTGGTCCAGGAAGACCACCTCGGACACACCCACGACGGCGGCGCTCGCCCGCTGTTCCCGCTCGCGCAGCGGGGCGGCGGTGGCGGGGTCGGTCGTGTCGATCCCGGCCTCGCCCCGGCTGGCGAGCAGATAGGTGATCTCCCGGCCCTCGTCGGTCCAGCCGGCGACGGCCGCCGAGCAGCCGTACTCCAGGTCGTCGGGGTGAGCGACCACTGCCAGGGCGCGCTGCCAGTCGGCGGGCATGGGGGCGAGCTGTTCGGTCGGTTCACTCATGCCCGCAGGTTAGGCCCTGTCCGGCGCGTCACCGCTCGCCGCGCGCCAGACCGAGCAGCCGGTCGAGCACCCGTGGGCCGGAGGCCCGGACGCCGTCGTGCTCGTACTCGTCGGTGACCCAGGTGCGCAGGCCCCGGATGGAGCGCGCCGTCTCCAGCGAGTGGCCGGTGTCGACGTACATGTCGTCGTGGTAGACGGCGGCGGCGACCGGGACCTCGTTGGCGGCCAGCCGGGCCGGGTCGTACAGCGCGGGCCAGTCCGTGCGCGCGGCCAGCAGTTCGGCGGTCTCGCGCAGCGGGCGCAGCGCGGGGTCGGCGGTGAAGTGCCAGGGGTGGATCGTCTCGCCGGTGAACAGCAGCGGGGTGTCCCCGGCCAGTGTCCGCTCCGCGTCGAACTGCGGGAATTCCGCACGTACGCGCTCGGCCGACCAGGCGGTGGGGCGGGTGTCCTGGGCGCAGATCGACTCGTGGACGAGCGCGTACAACGGATGCCCGGCGAACGAGAGCTGGGCGGCGACACTCTCCTGGAAGGTGTCGGACAGTTCGTGGCCGGCGGGGGTGTGTACGAAGGCGTTCTCCAGCAGGTAGTGCAGTTGGTGGGTTCCGTCGCCGCCGCCGAGGAGGATGCCGAGGGACTGGAACGCCTCGGGCGTGAGGGTGTAGCCGTTCGGCAGGACGGGGCGGTGCTCGGCGATGTGCTCGACGATACGGCGGGCCCGTTCGACGTCCTGCGGGTAGCGGGCGTAGTGCGCGGCGACCTTGCGTTCGACGCGCGGATAGGCGGCGCGGTAGATGTCGTCGGGCCCGGCGTCGAGCGAGGGCAGCCCGCCGGTGATCAGTACGGTGCTCAGGCCCTCGGGCGCGGCGGAGAGATAGCGGACGGCACAGAAGCCGCCGAAGCTCTGGCCGAGCACGGTCCACGGGGCGCCGCCCGTCAGCTGCGGGCGGATCGCCTCGCAGTCGCGCACGATGTTGTCGGACCTGAACAGGGCGAGATGGTCCGCCTGTTGCCGTGCGTCGCCGAGCAGCGGGAGGGTCTGGCGGTTGAGGGGGGTGGAGGCCCCGGTGCCGCGCTGGTCGAGGAGGAGTACCCGGAACTCTTCGAGGGCGCGGCCGATCCAGGCCTGGCGGCCGATGAAACGTCGGGCGCCGAAGCCTGGGCCGCCTTCCAGATAGACGAGCCAGGGAAGGTCGGCGTCCACCTTCGAGGGGGCGACGGCCTCGCGGCCGTACAGCTCGATCCGCTCCCCCGAGGGGTTCGCGTGGTCGAGCGGGACCGAGAAGCGGTGATCGGTGAGGACGACGCCGGACTGGCGGTAGCTGGTCAAAGGGGACTCCTGGTTCGGTGCGGGTGCTGCGTGCCTGTGCGGGTGCCGCGTGACTCTGCGGGTGCTGCGTGCCTGTGCCGATGTCTGCTCGCCTGCCGGGCAAGGCCGTTCGGCCGCCGCCCGTGTGCGTGGGTGACCGCCCCCTCCTAGCGTGGGTTCATGATCCGGTTCGAGCAGGTCAGCAAGGTCTACCCCGACGGTACGACGGCCGTCGACGGCCTGTCCTTCGAGGTACGTGAAGGGGAGCTGGTCACCCTGGTCGGACCGTCCGGCTGCGGCAAGACGACCACGATGATGATGGTGAACCGGCTGATCGAGCCGACGTCGGGCCGTGTCTTCGTCGACGGCCAGGACGTCTCCGGTGTCGACCCGGTGAAGCTGCGCCGCCGGATCGGCTATGTCATCCAGCAGGTGGGGCTGTTCCCGCACCGTACGGTCCTCGACAACACGGCCACGGTCCCGGCGCTGATCGGCTGGAAGAAGTCGAAGGCACGCGAGCGGGCGGCGGAGCTGCTGGATCTGGTGGGGCTCGACCCGGCGGTGTACGGGCCGCGCCATCCGGCCCAGTTGTCGGGCGGGCAGCGCCAACGGGTTGGCGTGGCACGGGCGTTGGCCGCCGATCCGCCGGTGCTGCTGATGGACGAGCCGTTCGGCGCGGTCGACCCGGTGACGCGTGAACGGCTTCAGAACGAGTTCCTGAACCTCCAGGCGACCGTGCGCAAGACGGTGTTGATGGTGACGCACGACATCGAGGAGGCGGTGCGGATGGGCGACCGTATCGCGGTGTACGGGCGGGGGCGCATCGAGCAGTTCGACAGTCCGGGGGCGGTGCTCGGGACGCCGGCCACGCCGTACGTCGCGGAATTCGTGGGCGCCGACCGGGGGTTGAAGCGGTTATCGGTCACCACGATCGAGCAGGCCGACCTGGAGCAGCCGCCGGTGGCCCGGCTCGACGAGCCGGCCGCGGGCGCGGCGGAGCGGCTGCGCGAGGAGGGCGCGAGGTGGGCGGTGGTGCTGAACGGCGGGGGTGAGCTGCACGGTTGGGTGTCGGCGGGCGCGCTGGAGAACGCGGCCGGACTGGAGAACGCCGAGGGGCGGGGCACGGTGGGTGACATGGCGCGGCGGATGGAGGCGTGGGTGCCGGTCGGGGCGCCGCTGAAGCAGGCGTTCAGCGAGATGCTTCAGCACGACGCGGGGTGGGTGGCGGTGGTGGACGGGTCGCGGTTCGCCGGCGTGCTGACCCCGGCGAAGCTGCACGAGGCGCTGCGGCGGTCGGTGGACGCGGACGCGCACGGGATCCCGCGCGGCGAGGTCGAGTTCGACTCGGTGGCGGACGCGTAGCGGATATCCGCCGTCCAGGGCCTGGTGCCGGACGGGCCGGGAGCGCGGCCCGTCCGGCTGTCCACGGGTCAGCCGCGGGCGACCGCGATCGAGCCCTTGAGCCGTTCGCCCGCTTCGTAGACCATGTACGGCACACCGCGGTCGGTCCCGAAGCTCGGCGCGGCGCTGCGCCCGTTGTCGGGAGCGGTGTTGGCGGAGTCGTAGAACACGCCGAGGTGGTTGCGGCGGCTGAAGTCGTTGCCGACTTCGGTGATCAGCAGATTGCCGCCGTTCTCCTTGCTGTTGTTGTAGACGACGTACGTGCTGCCGTTACGGCTCAGCAGGTGCGGGCCGCCGACGTTGTTCGCGCCGACGTCGGAGTGGCGGACGAGCGGCGTCTGGTCGAACGTCCAGTTGCGGCCGTCCTTTGACCAACCCCAGGCGATGTCACGGTGGTTGGACTGGTTGTTGAGCATGAAGAGCATCACGTAGCGCGCGCCGCGCGAGGGCAGGTCGTGCCGGAAGACGCGGGCGTACGACGTCTCGTTGGTGCCGGTCGGCATCATCGATGTGGTGAGCACCACCTTGTCGTACGTGAAGTTGATGCCGTTCTTGGAACGGGCCAGGCGGGTCGTGCCGTTCTCGCCGTGGAAGTAGAGCCACAGCTCCTTGACGTCCTCGTTCCACATGACGTGCGGCGAGGAGACGTGGCTGACGTTGTAGTGCGGCTGCCAGTTGTTGGAGACGATCGGGTTCGCGGGGTACTCGGTGAACGGGCCCTCCAGCGAGTTGCCGTAGGCCAGGCAGATCCCGCCGGGCGCGTCGTGCGGGGCGTAGTAGAGGTAGTAGCGGCCCAGCGGGTTGGCCAGCCTGTCGTAGACGCCCCGAATGCACGGGAAGATGATCTCGCCGGTGGGGTTGTACTTGAGCTGAGAGGGCGTCAGGAGCGTCTTGAGGTAGCGGTAGTCGGGGAATCCACCGGGCGCCGCGGTCGCACCGGGCGCCGCAGCCGTGCCGGGTGCGGCGGCGGGGGCCGCGCTCGCGCCGCCCGCCGTCGCGCCGGTGGCGATCACGCCGGAGGTCACGGCCGCGGTGGCTGCCGCCGCCCGCAGGAATATCCGCCGGCTCGGCTGCGGCTGCGCCTGGTCATGCGTGTCGTGCTGTGTCATGTCGTTCTCCGTCCAGGGGAGTTGAGAGATCACAGATAACTGGCGGCGGTGACGCAGAATCCGCCGAGGGCGACGGCCCAGACGTACGGCAGGGTCCGCAGCATCACCTGCTGCGGTGTGACCCCCGCGTACTGCGCGCTCCACACGGTCTGGGTGCTCGTCGGGTCCGACACACCGAAGACCTGGTTGTACGAGGTGGCGAGACCCAGCACCGCGACGGGCGGGTAGATGCCGGCGGCGATGAGGACACCGGCGATTCCCGCGCCGAGGCCGAAGACGTTCAGCGGCCCCCGGTAGAGGCAGAGCGGCACGAGCAGCGTGAAGACCACCACGAACAGCACCGGGTTCTGCGGGCTGACCGCCTTGATCAGCGGCTCCAGCGCCTCCACGGCGCCCGGCAGCTTCACC
The DNA here is from genome assembly GCF_044458565.1 of Streptomyces sp. NPDC050433. Classification (NCBI taxonomy): domain Bacteria; kingdom Bacillati; phylum Actinomycetota; class Actinomycetes; order Kitasatosporales; family Streptomycetaceae; genus Streptomyces; species Streptomyces sp. NPDC050433. Next base: position 72,986 of record NZ_JBITIB010000025.1, read on the forward strand.
GCGGCGAGCAGGATGCCGATGGCGATGAACAGCACGATCGGTGCCGCCGCGATCTCGAAGCCGCCGTACAGGGTGCGCAGCAGGCGCTTGTTCATCTCGCCCGGCCGGGTGGTGGTGAACAGCGCGTACAGGACTCCGGCCAGCATCGACGGCAGGATCGCGATGTCGAAGCCGAGGGCGAGGATCAGCGGTACGAGCGGCGTGAGAAGCGCGTACCAAGGGGCGTCGCCGAGCTGCTTACGGCGCGAAGCGGGCTTCGCGGACGCGGACGCGGACTTGAGCGACCACGCGTGCTCGACGCCGCGCCGCCGGGTCTCGACGAGGACGAAGAGGACGGCGGCGGCCAGCGCGAACGGGAACAGCTTGATCATGAAGCCGCGCACGGTGTCGACGGGCAGTTCGAGCGCGGTGGAGAAGAACTGCCAGATGGGCAGCTCGAAGGGCATACCGGCGGCGATGCCCATCAGGATGGTGCCGGCCGCGGTGACCTTGGGGATACCGACGGCGATCATGGCGGGGATGCCGATGATGCCGGCGAGCATCGCGGCGGGCGCCGAGCCCGTGACCGTACCGACGAGGGTCGAGACGGCGAGGACACCGAGGGCGACCACGACCGGCCTGTCGCCGCCGAATTCGACGATCTTGCGGACGAGCGTGCCCGCGATACCGGTCTCGTCGAGGAGCTTGCCGAGCCAGGAGCCCAGCAGGATCGCGATCATCGTGGCGGCGAGGGCCGGTGCGCCCTCCTGGATGACCGTGTCCAGGACGCTGTTCTCGCCGGTCAGCGGGGCACCCGCGAGGAAGGCGATGGCGACGGCCAGGATGACGAGGGCGAAGGCGGTGGGGAGTCTGCGGGTGAGCATCGCGGCGACTCCGGCCGCCATGACGAGAAGGATGACGACGCCCATGGCGTTACTTCTTTCTTCCGTGCGAGGAGCCTTGCCGCGCGTCGGCGGCCGTGGCCAGGGCGGCCGTCAGCAGGAGCGGGCTTCGGCCGAGACCGCAGACGGTGCGGGCGTAGGCATGGGCGGCTATCTCGTCGGCGCCCGCGACATGGCCGTACAGACGGTGGCGTCCCGCGCGCAGTACGACATGGCCGAGGGACCGCTTCAGCGCCGCCTTGGCCGGGCCGTGGTGGAGCTGTTCGTGCACGGCCTCATGGGCGATCGCCGCGGCCCTCACCGACCCGGCCGGATACCAGTGGCGCCAGCCGAGCCGGTCTATCAACTCCTCGGCGAGGGCCAGTGTGTCGGTGAACAGCTCGACGGTCGGCACGGGCCGCGAGGTGTAGCGGGCCAGGAGGCCCTTCGTCAGACCGTCGCCGCTCTCCACGACGCGCGCCGTGCACGCGACGGGGGTGAGTGCGGCGCCGAACTCGTCGGCGGCACGCGCCCATTGGCGCAGCCGGGCCGGGTCGCGGCTCTCGTGCGTGGGGGTGTTCGTGAGCAGCCGTACGCCGAACTCGATGTCCTCGGTCGCTTCGAGTGCTTCGATCGCCTCACGCGCGGTGCGGTCGAGCAGGGCGGCCTTCATGAGCGCACCTCCAGGACGGCGACGACCGGTTCGTCGGCGGCGCGTGCGCGCAGTTCGCTGCGCGCGAGCGCGAGCAGCGGCTGCGGGTCGAGTACGCCGGAGAGGTCGGCGATCCGGGAGCCGAGGAGGAGCCGCAGGGCGGGGGCGCGGACGCCGCCGTCGCCGTACGACGTGGCTTCCTTCACCAGAGCGGCGAGCACTTCGGGCGCGCGCCCGACGGTGGTGGTCTCCACACGGGCGTCCGGCGCGTGGAGCCGTACGACCCCGTCGGCGTCCACGACGCGCACCGGATGGCGGTCGGCGCGGAACCGGTGGTGCACGTCGGTGCCGTACACGGTGTGCGCGGGGGTGCCCGCGAGCACGCGCACCGACGCCGGGTCGGCCTTGAGACTGTCGGCGGCGGCGCGCAGCCGGTCGGCGTCGTCGGCGCGGTGGGCGCGGTCCTGCGTGCGGAGTTCGGTGGCGCCGGTCGCCACGGCCCGCACCGTACTGGTCTGCGGGTCGACGGTGACCTCCACCTCGACGCCGTCGGCCGCTGCGCCCTGGGCGACGACGGCGGCCTCCGCCTCGGCCCGTACGGCGAGGATCTGTTCCTGGCCGGCGCCGGGGATGATGCGCTCGACCTGCTCGCGGATGAGGGCAAGCGCGACACCGATGGGGCTGATGACCTCGTTGTGGCGGGCGATCCTGCCCTCCTGGCCCGAGACAGCCGCGAGGTGCGGGGTGACGGAGGCCGCGCCTCCGCCGCCACCGACGAGCACGGCGCTGTCCTTGTCGAGCCGGTAGTCGCGGATCATCGCGTCGACCACGGTCTTCACCTGGTCGGTGCCCGCGTCGAGAACACGCGCCGCCGCCGTGGCGACGTCCGTGCCGAGCGCGGCGGCCAGGGGCTCGATGGCGGCCTTGGCCACGGCCGGGTCGCAGTGCGCGAAGTCCCCTTCGGGGACCCGGCCCAGCGCGTTCGCGGCGCAGGTCATGGTGATCGCGAAGCGTCCGCCGGCGGCGTCGAGCACCGCGTAGTCGGCGGGGTCGTCGTCCATCGGCCGGACGGTGGATATCTTCGCGTCCCGCAGATCGTCCAGGGTCGCGAAGCAGGCGTACGGCAGCCCGGCGATGTGCGCGCTGCGCGGTCCCGCGCCGGTGACCTTCCCGCCGCCGACGCGGACCATGGAGCCACCGCCGACACCGACGGTCCTGACGTCGAGCGCGGACAGGTACGACGTCTTGCCGAGGATGGTGGCGTGCCGGACGGCGACCTTGCCCCGCCGTACGACGCTGATGTCGGTGGACGTACCGCCGGTCTCCAGGAACAGCCCCTCGCTGATGCGCTCCTGCATGAGCGCGCCGGCGACTCCGGCCGCCGGTCCCGACAGCACGGTCAGCAGCGGTCTGCGCCGCATCTCGTCCAGCGACATCACTCCCCCGTCGCAGCGCATCACCATCAGGGGCGCGCTCACGCCCGCCTTGGTGATCGAGGCGTCGACGAGGTCGGCGGTGGCGAGCATGCGCGGCAGGATCGCGGCGTTCACGACGGCGGTCCTGGTCCGCTTGTGGAGCCCGTACAGCGACGTGATCTCGTGCGCGGCGGTCGTCGGCAGACCGCGTTCCTTGGCCGCCGCGACGACCGTGTCCTCGCCCTCGGGGCGGTCGACGCTGAACGGCTGGCTGGCGACGACGACTTGGGCGCCGCCCTGGACGACAGCGTCGACGGCGGCGCGTACGGCGGGCGCGTCGTCCGGGTCGGCGACATGGGCGTAGGCGAGCGGAAGCCGCTTGCCGGGCGTGAGTTCGAGCTTCCTGAAGGCGGCGAGCCTGCGGGTGAACCCGGCGCTCGGACCGTCGCCGAGGCCGATCAGACCGACGGTGGCGACGTCGCCCTCCAGCAGGGCGTTGGTAGCCTGGGTGGTGCCGTGGGCCAGGAAGGCCACGTCCTCCGGGGCGTGTCCGGTCTGCTCCAGCAGCCGGTCGAGAGCTTCGACGATGCCGTGGGCGACGCCGTCCTCGTGGTGGTGGCTGGTGGGGACTTTCACCTGGCCCAGCAGTCGCAGGGTCGTGGCGTCGACCGCCACGGCGTCGGTGAAGGTTCCGCCCACGTCGATGCCGACGCGGATGCGGTGGGTGTTCATGGCTTGGGCACCTCCTTGTGCACAGTTGGCATGGCGCGGGCGGTAGGCCGGGCGGGGCAGGTGGAGCTGCTCCTGCCCGGCTGTCCGCCGCCGTTGGTTCTGTCGAGCGGTGTCAGTAGCCGCGTACGTCGGGCCAGTGGCGCTGCACTCCTTCGCGGTCGAGCAGCCGGGCGAATTGGTCGAACCGCTTGTCCTCGGCCTGGACCTGGTGCGGTTCGACGCCCTCGGCGACGCAGTGCGCGGCCAGTGCGCCCGCGACTTCGCCGATGTTCCATTCCACCGGGTGGAGCCGGTAGCAGCCGTTGGTGATGTGGGTGGTGCCGATGTTCTTCCCGGCGGGCAGCAGATTGCGGACGCGGCGCGGTACGAGCGCGCCGAGCGGGATCTCGAAGGGCACCGAGCCGATGTCGATGTAGTTGTCGCCGCCGGTGGAGGGGTGCAGGTCGATGCGGTAGTTGCCGACACCGACGGAGTCCCGGTAGCGGGTGCCGCCGTAGGGGCCGACGATGTCGATCGCGACGTCGTGCTCGGTGACGGTGGTGACGGCCTTGATACGGCGCGACTCGCGTACGTACGGCGCCTTGGCGAGTCCGTCGGCCGTACCGGTGACGTCGGGACGCAACCGCAGTCCGGGGAAGCCCTTGCCGCCGTCGGCGCGCGGTGCCTCGGTCTGGAGCCAGTACAGGACCGAGAGCGACAACTGCCGTGCCTCGGCGAGCGCGGCGGCCGACGTCTCCTCGCCGGCGCCGATCAGCGGCTTCAACCAGTAGTCGTTGAGCGGCCAGTTGACGAGGGTGATGTCGGAGTCGAACGCGCCGGGCCGGTGCAGCTTGCGCGCGAGGATCCGGCGGAAGCCGAACAGTTCCTTGTCGCCGGCGTCGGCGGACTGGTCGGCGGTGACGTCGAGCGGGTCGAGTTCCGGGTTGGGGACGAAGGTGCGCGGTACGGCCTCAAGGGTGCGCGGGTCGGGCGCGAGGAAACCGAGCAGCGGTCCGGGCCAGAAGTCCGGCTGGTAGGTGCGCCAGAAGTCGTAGTCGGCCGGCCGCTCGATGGTGTGGTCCTCGCCCTCGTGGTGGGAGAGCGCGAAACACACCGTGATGCCCTGCTGGTTGAGGGGCTGTGCCTCGTCGGGGGCGTGCGGCTCGTCGAACTCGTCGCGCGCCTCGGCTCCGATCGCGTGCTCGACCCCGGCGAGTTCGAGGAGTTCGCCGGTCTCGGTGGCGTCGATGATGTAACGGGCGCTGATGGTAAGGCGGTTGGCGGGGTCGTCGTCCCGCAGATCGGTGAGGGTGACGGACCGTACGGTGTCGTTGTCGCCCGTCTCGGCGGCGACCGGGCGGTGTTCGGTCAGGAGCGTGAGCCGGCCCGACGAGCGGTGCGGCGCGAGCATCGCCTCCATCACCGCGAGCGCGACGCGCGGTTCGTGGCAGAGCTTGCTGACGCGGCCGGCGCCGGGGTTGAGATCGGTGAGGGCCAGCGCCTCGGAGCGCAGCGGGTACCACCGGCGGTAGTGGTCCCTGATGGACTCGCGCAGGGTGCGGTACGAGGCGGTGGTGCCGAACTGCTCGACCCACGGGTGCTCGTCCGGCGGGACGGCCTGGGAGGTGAGCTGGCCGCCGATCCAGTCCGTCTCCTCGGTGAGGACGACGGTGCGTCCGGCCCGGCAGGCGGCGAGGGCGGCGGCGACGCCGCCGAGCCCGGAGCCCACGATGAGGATGTCGGGTGCGGATGTCACGGGTCTCCTTGAAGTGCTGTGCGTGCGTTGGCGCTTGATGCGGTGGACGGTGGGCGGTCGGTGTTGACCGGGTCAGTGGTGGACGGGTGGTGGCGCCGCTGTCGTGCCGGGCCGGAACGCGCAGGCCACCAGCGGTTCCGTGGCCTGCTCCCCCGCCACCAGCGCGGCGAGCATCCGCACGGCGGCGGCGCCCAACTGCGGCCGGGGGATGTCGAATCCGGTGGGTGTCGGTCCGTCCGACAGGTCCGGCGGCGGGCTGCCGAGCAGGGCGAGCGAGGCGTCGCGCGGGCAGTCGATGCCGACGAAGTGCGCGGCGCCGTGCAGCGCGCGCCAGGCGTCGCCGGTGTCGGTCTCCTCGGCGACGAACGCGGTGACGCCGTCGTCGAGCCAGCCGCGCAGCCGCTCGGCGGTGAGGTCGTGCTCCGGGTCGGCGGAGCGGAAGACGGCGGCCGGGCCGCCGGGCAGCCCGGCTTCCTCAAGGCCCTTGAGGAAGCCGTGTTCACGGTCGGTGGACGCGGGGGCGTCGTCGTCCTCCCGTACGAGCACGATCCGCCGGTGGCCGAGTCCGGCGAGATGTGCGACGACCTCCTTGCTGGCGCTGACGTAGTCGGCGCCGACCCAGGCCAGCCCCTCCAACTCGTCCCTGCGGCCGAGGTGGACCACGGGGAAGCCGTCGGCGACCAGGCGCAGCACTTCGTCGGCGGGTGCGTGGCGGCCGAGGAAGAGGCAGCCGTCGGCGAGCCGTACCCGGCCCAGCGCGTGCGGTCCGGCGGCCCCCGCGCCGCCCGTGCTGGAGCCGGTGAAGAGCACCAGGTCGTAGCCGCGTGCGGCGGCTTCCTGCTCGACGCCGACGAGGAACGGGTAGTACGAGTGCTGCACGTCGGTCGGGAAGGTGGACGTGAAGCTGAAGACGCCGAGCAGGTTGTTGCGCGCGGCGGCCAGCCGGCTGGCCGCCGGGTCGGGGACGTAGCCGAGGCTGCGTACCGCGTCGAGCACCTTGCGCCGGGTCTCCTCGGAGATCGTGGCGCCCTGTTTCCGGGCCCCGAGCACCAGCGAGACCGTGGCTTGCGAGACCCCGGCGAGCCTGGCGACCTCGGCCTGGCGCGGCCGTGACGTACGGCCCGTGGGTGCGGGGGTCCGGCCCGGCCGGGCCCGCTTCCTGGGTTCCTCCACCGTGTTCCTCCGGATCGTTAATGCGTATTAGTAATGCGCATTAGCCAGTACTGTGGACCTCCGGACGGCGACCGGTCAAGGGATCGGTCAAGACTTCTTCGGGCCTCTTCTGCGGGCGAGGACCGGACCGTACGGTGTGCTCGTCCGCCCCCGGAACCAGAGGTGATCCCGCACATGGCCCTGTTCGATCTGCCCCTTGACCAGCTACGGAACTATCGCAGCCGGTCCGTGGAACCGGCCGATTTCGACGAGTTCTGGACCACGACCCTCGCCGGGGCCCGCACCCACGATCTGGCCGCCCGCTTCGAGCCGGTCGCGACGGGACTGTCGACCGTGGAGGTGTACGACGTGACCTTCGCCGGTTTCGGCGGCCACCCGGTCAAGGGCTGGTTCGTCCTGCCGGCCGGGACGCGTGAACCACTGCCCTTGGTGGTGGAGTTCGTCGGATACGGCGGCGGGCGCGGGATGCCGCACGCCCGGCTGCTCTGGGCGTCGGCCGGGTTCGCGTACTTCGTGATGGACACGCGGGGGCAGGGCGCCGGGTGGGGCGGCGGCGACACCCCGGACCCGGTGGGCAGCGCGTCCGCGTTCCCCGGCTTTCTGACCCGGGGCATCGAGGACCCGCGGGAGTTCTACTACCGCCGGGTCTTCACCGACGCGGTCCGCGCGGTGGAGGCCGCCCGCTCGCATCCGCTCGCCGACGCCTCGCGCACGGCCGCGATAGGGCGCAGCCAGGGCGGCGGGATCACGCTGGCGGTGGCCGGGCTGGTGCCGGACCTGGTGGCGATAGCGCCCGACGTGCCGTTCCTCTGCGACTTCCCGAGGGCGACGACGCTCACCGACAGCCATCCGTACCGGGAGGTGGGCAAGTACCTCAACACCTACCGCCGCAGGGGCGAGTTGGTCCGGCGGACGCTCAGCTATTTCGACGGGGTGCACTTCGCGGCACGCGGCCGGGCCCCCGCGCTGTTCTCGGCGGCTCTGGAGGACCAGACCTGCCCGCCGTCGACGGTGTTCGCGGCGTTCAACGCCTATCCGCACGAGGACCGGTCGATCGAGGTGTACGAGTTCAACGGGCATGAGGGCGGCCAGGATTATCAGGAGGAGGCCCAACTGGGGTGGCTGCCGGGCCGTCTGACGGCATGACAACGGCTCACCTCGGTTCACCTCGCCTCAGCCGGGGATCAGCTTCTTGCTCCTGAGGTAGTTCTCGGCGACGTCCTCCGGCAGCCGCCGCCAGCTGTCGACCTGCTCGTTCAGGAACGCCAGATCCTTCGTCGTCAGCACGGTGTTGAGTCTTCTCAGCGCGTTCCGTACGCCTTCGCCGCCCGCTCTGGACCGGTTGACGACGGGGACGATGTGGTCGGCGTTCTGCAGGCGCTTGTCGTCGGCGAGGATGACGAGCCCGAACGCGGCGAGCGTCCCGTCGGTGGTCGTGGTGGCGACCATCTGGTCCTGTCCGTTCTGCACGGCCCGCTTGGACGGGGTGGTGCCGAGACCCTTGGGGTCGACGGAGGTGATGCGGATGCCGTACGTCTTCCTCAACCCCGGTGCGCAGTAGGCGCGTTGCACGCACTCGTCACCCGCCGCGAGCCGTACGGGCAGTTCGGCGCGCCCGAGGTCGGAGAGTGTCCGCAGCCGGTGCTTCCTCGCGTACGCGGCGGTGACGGCGTACGCGTTCTGGTCGACGGCGCGGCCGGGGTTCAGCACGTCGAGCCCGCGCTTCGCGGCAAGTTCGCGCAGGACCCGCATGGTGGCGCCCAGGTCCGGCGAGCCGACGGTCTCGGAATCGGCGCCGTCGGCCTTGGCGTTCAGCCAGTCGGCGAAGGTGGCGGCGTACTCCGGCACGATGTCGATCTGGCCGCTCTCCAGGGCGGGTTCGTACAGCTCGCGGTTGGTGACGGCGAGGATCTGGGTGTGATAGCCGGCCCGGCCGAGGAGGAGCGCGTACATCTGGGCCAGCAGGTCGCTCTCGGTGAAGCCGGCCGAGCCGATGGTCAGGTCCTTGCTGTTGCCGGGCGAGGCGGTGACCGTGCCCCGGTTCTCCAGGGACGGACCCGTGGTGCAGGCCGCGGTCAGCGCGAGGAGCACGGCGAGGGCGACAGGGGTGGCGGCTTCACGGCGCGGGCCCGGTCGGCGCGGACGTGGCCGGCGGTGGCTCATGCCGTGCCGCCCCTCACCCACTGCGGGGCCAGCCGCCGCACCACCTCGAAGACCGCTTCCACCAGCAGCGCGAACACCGCGACGAGCACGGCGCCCGCGACGACCATCGGCGTGGACGCCAGATTGAACCCCGCGGTGATGATCCTGCCGAGCCCGCCGCCTCCCACCAGCGCGGCGATCGTGGCCGTCGCCACGAGTTGGACTGCCGCGATCCGTACGCCGGTGAGGATCAGCGGTGCCGCGAGGGGCAGTTCGACCCGCCCCAGTAGCTGACGGCCCGTCATCCCCATGCCGCGTGCGGCCCGTACGACTTCGGTGTCCACGCCCCGTATGCCGACGTAGGCGTTGGTGAGCAGTGGCGGGATGGCGAAGAGGACGAGCGCGATGATCGTCGGCCACTGCTCGTGGTGTCCGATCGGGGTGAGGAGCAGCAGGACCAGGACGGCGAAGGTGGGGACGGCCCGGCCGGCGTTGGAGATGTTGACAGCGAGTGCGCCGCCTCTGCCGAGATGGCCGAGGACGAGTGCGACGGGCAGCGCGACGGCGCAGCTGATGAGCAGACAGACGGCGGTGAGGAAGAGGTGTTCGCCGAGGCGGTTCCAGATGCCGTCGGAGCCGGACCAGTGGGAGGCGCTGGTGAGCCAGGACCAGGCGTCGGAGAGGGTGTTCACGCCTGCCGCTCCCTCGGCCGCCCCGGCTGCCTCGGCTGCCTTGTCCAGGGAGTGAGCACCCGCTGGATCGCGAGCAGCAGCAGGTCGGCGAGGATCGCGATGAGCACACACACGACGGCCGCGGTGAGCACCTGCGCCTTGAAGAAGGTGTTCATCCCGGCGTAGATGAGATTGCCGAGCCCGCCGTGCCCGACGATCGCGCCGATGGTGACGAGCGAGACGGCCGAGACGGTGGCGATGCGCAGCCCGGCCATCGAGGCGGGCAGCGCCAGCGGCAGTTCGACGGTGAGGAGCAGTCGGACAGGCCCGTAACCCATGCCGCGCGCGGCCTGCCTGGTCTCTTCGGGGACGGCGCGCAGCCCGGCGAGGATGTTGCGTACGAGCAGGGTGAGCGAGTAGAGGACGAGCCCGGAGATGACGAGCGAGGCGGAGAGCCCGTACACCGGCAGCAGCAGCGAGAACATGGCGAGCGACGGGATCGTGTAGAGCACGGTGGTGATGCCGAGCACCGGTCCCGCTGCCCAGCGCCACTGCCGGGCGGCAAGGGCGAGCGGCACGGCGAGCGCGAGTCCGAGCAGGACGGAGACGACGGTCAGCTGGAGATGCTGGAGGACCGCGTCCCAGAGAACATCCCGGCGGCTGGTGAGGTAGGCGCCGCAGATCCAGTCGTTGTGGGCGAGGCAGTCGTCGGGGGGTGCGGTCACCCGCCCATTCCAGCGCCGTTCCGGGCGGATCGCGCGTGGGATTGGCCCGTACGGGAGCGGCGCCGCGCCGTACGGGACGGGCGCGGCGCCCGAGGTCATTCCGGCGCCGCGTCCTCGGGTGTGCCGCGGGCCAGGGTGGCGAGGAGGTCCAGTGCGCCGGAGAGCGTGCGGTGGGAGGGGGTGCCCAGGGCCAGCCGGACGGCGTTGGGGGCGCGTCCGGTGCCGACGGTGAACGCGGCGCCCGGCGCGATGGCGATGCCGTGGCGGGCCGCCGCGGCGACGAACGTCTCGGCGCGCCAGTGGTCGGGCAGCTCCCACCAGCAGTGGTAGCCACGCGGGTCGGCACGCACGGTGAAGCCGGCCAGGCTCTCCGCCCTGATCCGCTGTCGCTCCACCGCGTCGGCGCGCTTGGCCCGGCCGATGGCCTCGGCGCTGCCGTCGGTCGTCCACTGGGTCGCGGCGTCGAGGGCGAAACGGGACGCCGACCAGGCTCCGGAGCGCAGGGCCGAGGCCAGGCGCCGCTCGAAGCCGGACGGCGCGACGGCGAATCCGAGCGTCAGTCCGGGTGCGAGCCGCTTGGACATGCTGTCCAGGACGATCGTGCGTTCGGGGGCGAGCGCGGCGAGCGGCGGCACGTCGTCGCGGAGGAATCCGTAGATGGCGTCCTCGATGATGTGCAGGTCCAACGTCCTTGCAGCTTCGACGAGTTGACTTCTGCGTTGCGGTGGAATCGTCATGCCGAGCGGGTTGTGGAGCGTGGGTTGCAGATAGACGGCACGGAGCGGCGGGGCCTCGGTCAGGGCCTGTGGGAGGAGTCCGTGCTCGTCCATGGCGAGCGGGACGAGGGTGATGCCGAGGTGGGCGGCGATGCCCTTGACGACGGGGTAGGTGAACTCCTCCACGCCGAGCCGTTCTCCGGCCGGGACACAGGCGGCGAGTGCCGCAGCGATCGCCTGGCGGCCGTTGCCGGCGAACAGGATCCGCTCCGGTTCCGGCGTCCAGCCGGCCCGTGCGAGAAGGGGAGCGGCGGCCTCGCGGGCGACGGCGGACCCGGATCCGCCGAGGGGCCGCAGGCTCGCCTCCAGCACATCGGGACGCTGCATACGCGCCATGCCTGCGGCGAGCAGCCCGGCCTGTTCGGGCAGTACGGGGAAGTTGACCTCCAGGTCGACCCTGGCCTCGCTGGGCTCGGCGAGCATCGGCTGAGGTGCGGGCGGCGCGGCGCGTACGAAGGTCCCCCGGCCCACCTCGCCGACGGCCAGTCCGCGCCGGATCAGCTCGCCGTAGACCCTGGCCGCCGTGGAGTTGGCGATATGACGGCTCCGGGCGAACGCCCGCTGCGGCGGCAGCCGCTCGCCGGGGCGCAGGGCCCCGGCCCGGATGTCGGCGGCGAGTTGGTCGGCGATCAGACGGTAGTCCTCCATGGCGCGCTGTCTCCCTTCCCCGCACCGCTCCTGGCAACGCATTGCGTGCGGTACCACAGAATTGCACCGAGGTCAATTAAAGCATTGCATCGAGATATTGCACCACTTAGCATCGAGAAGGCAAGCCGGGCAGCACGGGGCCGGGCATCGAACGAGGGACGCTGACATGAGCACCACGACGCTTCACGACATCACCGTCACCTACGACGACACGGGTGGGGACGCGCCCCAGGGCGGCGGTGACGTCCTGGTCCTCGTCCACGGCCACCCGTTCGACCGCTCCATGTGGCGGCCCCAGATCGAGACGTTCGCCCACCCCGGCCGCCGGGTGATCGCCGCTGACCTGCGTGGTTACGGCGGGTCCACCGTCCTCCCCGGCAAGACGACACTCACCACCTTCGCGTGGGACATCGCGGCGCTGCTCGACCGACTGGACGTCGACCGTGTCGTGCTGGGCGGACTGTCCATGGGCGGCCAGATCGTCCTGGAGTTCTACCGGCTCTTCCCCGAGCGGGTCCGGGCTCTGGTGCTGGCCGACACCTTCGCAGCCGCCGAGACGGAGCCGGGCAAGGTGGCGCGTCACGCGATGGCCGACCGGCTGCTGCGGGAGGGCATGGGGCCGTACGCGGACGAGGTGCTGACCAGGATGGTGACGCCGCACAACGTCGCGGCCCTGCCGGCGGTGGCCGGACACGTACGGGACATGATGCGCGCCGCGCCGCCCGAGGGCGCGGCGGCGGCGCTCCGCGGCCGGGCCGAACGGCCGGACTACGTGGGCATGTTGGGGCGCGTGGCGGTGCCCACGCTCGTCGTGGTCGGCAGCGAGGACGAGTACACGCCGGTCGCCGACGCGCGCGTGATGAGCGAGGGGATACCCGACGCGACGCTCGCGGTCATCGACGGGGCCGGGCATCTGCCCAACCTGGAGCGGCGGGCGGAGTTCGACGCGGCGCTCGGTGCGTTCCTCGACGCCCTGCCGCCCATTACCTCTCGGGTAATCGACCAGGGCGGCGGCGTCGAGAAGCATTGAGGGCATCACGCCGCTTCCCCGAGGAGGAACCCATGAGTGCGTCGGATTCGTTCGCTGCCCCTGCCCCGTCGCCAAAGGCCACGTCCGCCGATTCCACCGTCGTGCGCGGTGACACGGGCCTGTTGCGCCTGGCGCTGCGGCTCGACTCCGCCGCCACCGGCGCCGTGGGGGCCGCCGCGCTGATCGGCTGCGCCGCGCTGGACTCGGTGCTGGGCCTGCCCGTCGCGTTCCTCGCCGGGATCGGTGCGTTCCTGGTGCTCTACGCGCTCTTCGTCGCGTGGGTCGGCTCCGCGGGGACACCGCGCCGCACGGCGGTGTGGACGGTGATCGGCAGCAACCTGGCATGGTTCGCGCTCAGTGTCGTGACGGCCGTGGCGGGATGGCTCGACCCGGCGGGTCTGGGCACGGCGCTGATCGTGGTCCAGGCGGTGGCGGTGCTGGGCTTCGCCGACCTCCAGCTCTACGGGCTGCGCAAGGCGCGCAAGTCGGCGACCTGACCGGCCCGACTCGCACGGCTCGCACGGCTCGCACGGCTCGCACGGCTCGCACGGCTCGCAACGGCATCATGAGCGCCATCAACTTCCGCCTCGACGTCCAGCGCCTCCCCGACCCGGACGGTGACCGTGTGGTGATCACACTCGACGGGAAGTACCTCCCGTATCAGTGGTGACGGCTCGCGCCGCGCCCGTGGCCCCGTCACGTACGAACGTGACGGGGTCGCGGCGCGGCCGGGCTCCGGACCCGCCCCGAACCCACCGTCTTCACCGTGAAAACGACGTGAGACGACGGACGAGTTGAGGAGCCCGTATGCGCACCGGTCACTCACGTGACTACCGCCATCTACGCGCCGCGCGTACGAGTCTGGTCCTCGACTGCACCGGCGTCCGGCTGCCGCGTGTGCTGCACTGGGGCGACGACCTCGGGGACATCGACGCGGCCGGGCTCGCCGATCTCGCCGCCGCGAACGCCGCCCGGCAGATGTCCAACACGCTGGACCTGCCCGTGCCGCTCGCCCTCCTGCCGGAGCACTCGGCCGGCTGGCTCGGTACACCGGGCCTCACCGGTCACCGGGACGGCGCCGACTTCTCCACCGCCTTCACCGTCCGCTCGATCCGTACCGTCCCCGCCCCCGACCTCCCCGAGGCACATCAGCTCACCGTCGACGCCGTGGACCAACAGGCCCGGCTCGGCCTCGTGCTGGAGATCGAGCTGACCGCCTCCGGGCTCGTACGGCAGCGCGCCACCGTCACCAACCACGACACCGGCGAGCGCCCGTACGTCCTGGACGGTCTGCTGCTGACCCTTCCCGTGCCGGCCCACGCCACCGAACTCCTCGACCTCACCGGCCGCCATCTGCGCGAACGGAGCCCGCAGCGGCACGAGTTCACGCTCGGGACGCATCTGCGGGAGAACCGGCGGGGCCGCACGGGCACCGACGCGACGCTGCTGCATCTCGCGGGCGAGCGCGGCTTCGGCTTCCGTACGGGGGAGGTCTGGGGTCTGCACGTGGCATGGAGCGGCAACCACCGCACCCTCGCCGAACGCACCCCCGCCGGTGTCAGTCTGCTCGGCGCCGGCGAGACCCTGCTCGCGGGCGAAGTCCTGCTGGCGCGGGGCGAGTCGTACACGAGCCCGTGGATCGTCGGGGCGTACGGCCACGGGCTCGACGAGCTGTCCGGGCGGTTCCATCAGCATCTGCGCGCCAGGACCCACCACCCGTACCGGCCCCGGCCGGTGACCCTCAACACCTGGGAGGCCGTCTACTTCCAGCACGACCTCGACCGGCTCACGGCGCTGGCGGACGCCGCCGCCGAGGTGGGCGCCGAGCGCTTCGTCCTGGACGACGGGTGGTTCAAGGGCCGTCGGCACGATGGCGCCGGGCTCGGCGACTGGTACGTGGACGAGACCGTCTGGCCAGAGGGGCTGCGCCCGCTGGTCGACCATGTCCGGTCCCTGGGGCTGGAGTTCGGGCTGTGGGTCGAACCCGAGATGGTCAACCCCGACTCCGATCTCGCCCGCGCACACCCGGAGTGGATCCTGGCGACCGGTGGCCGGCTCCCGCCGGAGTCCCGGCAGCAGCAGGTCCTCGACCTCGGCCACGCGGGGGCGTACGACTATCTGCTGGAACGGCTGGACGCGTTGGTCGGCGAGTACGACATCGACTATCTCAAGTGGGACCACAACCGGGATCTCGTGGAGGCCGGGCACCGTCCGACGGGCGCCGCCGGGGTCCACGTACAGACGGCGGCGGCCTACCGGCTCCTGGACGAACTGCGTGCCCGGCACCCCGGTCTGGAGATCGAGTCCTGCTCCTCCGGCGGAGGCAGGATCGACCTCGGCATTCTGGAGCGCACCGACCGCGTCTGGACGAGCGACTGCATCGACGCACTGGAACGACAGCAGATCCAGCTCTGGACAGGGCTGTTACTGCCGCCCGAACTCCTCGGCGCGCACGTCGGCTCACCGGTCGCGCACACCACGGGTCGCACCCACACCCTCGACTTCCGCGCAGGGACCGCCCTGTTCGGGCACTTCGGCATCGAGTGGGACCTCACCGCCGCCGACACCGGCGAGCGGGCCCGGCTGGCCGAGTGGGTCGCCGCGTACAAACGGCTCCGGCCGCTGCTGCACTCGGGCACCGTCGTGCACGGCGACCATCCAGATCCCGCGCTGCGGGTGCACGGCGTGGTGGCCGCCGACCGCTCCCGCGCGCTGTACGCCCTGGTCCAGACGGCGACCGGCGTGATGTCCCCGGCGCCCTCCGTCCGGCTGCCCGGACTCGACGCGGACGCCCGCTACCAGGTACGGCCGCACCGGCCCGGCGACCGGGCCGAAGGCCCCCACCGGTCGGACCCGCTCTGGTGGGAGCGCGCGGACGGCGTGGTACTGACCGGCCGGGCGCTGGCCGTCGCCGGGGTGCGGGCCCCTACGCTCCACCCGGAACGCCTTGTGCTCGTCGAGGCGCGCAGACTGTGACCCACCACGAAGGAATCATGCGAGGTTCAAGCACGTGAGCACCGACTCCCCGTCCCCCGAAGCCTGGTGGAAGTCCGCGGTCGTCTACCAGATATATCCGCGCAGCTTCGCCGATTCGGACGGCGACGGCGTGGGCGACCTGCGCGGCATCATCGACCGGCTGGACCATCACGCCGATCTCGGCGTGGACGTCCTGTGGCTGTCGCCGGTGTATCCGTCCCCGCAGGACGACAACGGCTACGACATCAGCGACTACCAGGACATCGATCCGTCCTTCGGCACGCTCGCGGACTTCGACGACCTGCTCGCCGCCGTCCACGGACGCTCGATGAAGCTGGTCGTGTACCTCGTCGTCAATCACACCTCCGACGAGCACCCGTGGTTCACCGAGTCCCGGCGGGGTCCCGACAGCCCGCGGCGCGACTGGTACTGGTGGCGGCCCGCGCGGGACGGCGCGGAGCCCGGCGCCCCCGGCGGCGAGCCCAACAACTGGCGCTCCGCGCGACGGCCTGATCTTCCTTCGCCCGGTGGTCAGTTCGGCGCGTCGTCGGGGAAGGCGCGCCGCACGAACGAGGCGATGTGGTGGTGGAGGGCGTCCCCGGCGGCCCGCGCTTCCCCGGCGAGGGCGAACCGCAGGATCTCGCGGTGCTCGGCCGCCTCGCGTTCCCAGGTCGGGACCGCCGCCCACGCGACGGTGGACACGAGGGCGGCCTGGTCGCGGATCTCGTCCAGCATCCGGGCGAGCAGCGGATTGCCGCAGGGCAGATAGAGTGCCCGGTGGAAGTCGCGGTTGGCGAGCGACCTGTCCGCCCGGTCGGCCGCCGACTCGGCCCGGTCCAGGGCTTCCCGGGCCGCGTCGAGCCGGGCGCCACGGCTCACCGAGCGGCGCAGCGCCTCCGGTTCGAGCAGCAGGCGGACGTCGTACACCTCGCGGGCCATCGCCGCGTCGACATGCCGGACGACGGCGCCCTTGTACTGGCTCATGACGACGAGTCCGGTACCGGCGAGAGTCTTGAGCGCTTCGCGTACGGGCGTCTTGGACACGCCGAACTGGGTGGCGAGTTCGGCCTCGACCAGCGCCTGTCCCGGTCGGAGCCGCGCCGTGAGGATGGCGTGCTTGATCGCCTCCAGGACGTACTGGGTGCGGGAGGGTATCGGCGTCGGCGTGAAGGTCATGTCTCATACATGACGTATGAAGTACGACGCGTCAATCTCATTGACGGAAGCCATACTCAAAAATGGACCGGCCCCGAGGACGAGTCCCCGGGGCCGGCCATGAGCGGTGCGCCGTGAACCGTCAGCCGTCAGCCGACAGCCGTGTGACCGCTATCGGCCGATGGTGAAGGTGTCGATGTCGAACAACGAGCCGCCGCCACCGGTGAAGGTGAGGAAAACCGGTCCGGTCGGTGTGCCCGTCAGCGTGGTGGACACGTCCCGGAAGGTCTCCCAGCCACCGGTGTTGGGCACCGCGACCGTGCCGATGACCGGTCCGGTCGCCGAGCCCGAGCGGATCGTGACGGTACCTCCCGCGCCGGCCGACGAGACCCGCGCGGTGAAGGTCTTCGCCCCGGTGAGCGACGCCTGGGAGTAGCCCGCCCAGTCGCCGTTCTCGATGTAGCCGAGGGTCCGGCCGCCGCTCGCCGGAGCGTGGTCGGCCGGCTGGACACCCTGTCCGGAGGTGTAGGACTCCCCTTCGTAAGTGGTCGACGGGGGCGGTGTGGTGCCGCCCAGCTCCTTGATCCTGATGTTGCGGAAGGACACGTCGTCACCGGTGCCGTGGTTCTGGATCCCGATGTGCCCCTGCTGGAGCGAGCGCACCGGGTCGGTGTTGGTGAAGTCGTTGATCCGTACGCCGTTGAGGAAGACCTGAAGCCGCTCCCCCTCCACCCGGATCTCGTACGTGTTCCAACTCCCCGGCGGATTCAGGGCGTTGTCCCGCGCGGCGAGATCAGCCGCCTTGAAGCCGTAGATGGACCCGGTGGTCCGGTCGGCGGCGTCCGTGGCGTCGATCTGGATCTCGTAGCCCTGGTTCACCGAGGTGTTGACGTCGTCGGAGGCCGGGAAGCCCACGAACACACCGGAGTTGTCGTCCCCGGCCATCCGCCAGTCCAGCTTGAGTGAGTACGAGGCGTACTCCTTCGCCCGGTACCAGTAAAGGCCCATGCCACCCTGCGAGTTGAGCGTGGCGTCGGTGTTGGTGAAGCTGCCCGGTCCGGCCTGGGACCAGCCGGTGGTCGAGCCGTTGTAGAGCGTGGTGTAGCCGGTCTCCGCGCGGCAGTCGGCCTTCGCGAAGCCCGCCGCGTACCGGATGCCGCCGAGCAGCAGCGACCGGAACGCGGGCTCGGCGTACGACTCCTGGGTGTGGCCGAGTCCGGTGTAGAAGGACCGGCCGTCGACCTGCGGGTGGCACCAGGTGATCGGGTGGTCACCGCCCATCTCGCCACCGCTGTAGCTGGATTCGTCCAGGCTCTGGAGCACCCGGACCTGCGCGCGGGGATTGGTGCGGTAGTTGTACCACTCGTCGGTGCGGGACCAGGTCTGGCCCAGATGCGCGGTGGCGGCGTGGGACCGGTCCTCGGTCTTCACCGTGGCCCGCTGGATCGCCGGGTGGCTCTTGAACCAGGCGCCGACGAGGCCTTCGTACGCCGGCCATCCGTACTCGGTGTCGGCCGCCGCGTGGATGCCGACGTAGCCGCCGCCTCCGTCGACGTACGACGTGAGCGCCGTCTGCTGCGCGTCGTTGAGCACGTCGCCGGTGGTGGAGAGGAACACGACGGCCTTGAAGCCGGCCAGGTTCGACGGGGTGAAGGCGTTGCTGTCCTCGGTGGCGGTGACGGTGAAGTTGTTGGCCGCGCCGAGGTCGCGGATGGTCTGGGTGCCGACGGGGATGGAGTCGTGGCGGAAGCCCGCCGTCTTGGAGAAGACGAGGACCTTGTACGCGGGGTCGGCGGCCTGGGCCGCGCCGGCCGGTGCCAGGAGTGACGCGGCCAGGCCGAGGGTGACGGCGAGGGCCGCGGCTGCGGTCTTCGGCAGGGTGCGGAGCTGACGGAGCATCACTGTCTCCTTGACTCGCGTCACTTGGTGAGAGTGAGGGTGTCGATGTCGAAGAGCGAACCGGCCCCACCGGTGAAGGTGAGGAACAGCGCCCCTGACGATCCGGTACCGGTCAGCGTGGTGGAGACGTTCTGGAAGGTCTCCCAGCCACCGGTGTTGGGCACGGCGACCGTGCCGAGGACGGCTCCGGTGGCCGAACCCGAGCGGATGGTGACGGTGCCGCCGGCGCCGGCCGACGAGACCTTCGCGGAGAAGGTCTTGGTCCCGGCCGTCGGCACGTGGGCGTAGCCCGCCCAGTCGCCGTTCTCGATGTAGCCGAGCGTCTGGCCGCCGCTCGCCGGAGCGTGGTCGGCGGCCTGGACACCCTGCCCCGAGCTGAACGACTCGCCCTCGACGGTCTGGCTGGAGCCGCCGCTGCCGGTGGCGAAGGTGAACGCGTCCACGTCGAAGAGGTTGCCCTGGCCGGTCACGCCCTTGAAGACCAGGAACAACTCTGTTGTCGCGGCGGGGACGTTGGTGAGATTCGCCGACACGTCGACGAAGTTCTCCCAGCCACCGGTCGGGGCCACGTTCAACGTGCCGAGCAGCGTGCCGGTCGCGGACCCGGCGCGTACTTCGAGGGTGCCGCCGACGCCGCCGGACGCGACACGTGCGGTGATCCTGTTGGCGTTGGACAGGTTGTACGGCTGATAGGAGATCCAGTCGTTGTTGTCGGTGAAGCCGACGGTGCTACCGCCCTCGGCGTTGCCGTGCGCGGCGACCTGGATGCCGGACTGGGCGCCGAAGTGCTCGCCCTGCCGGTGCCGGGGCTGGAGGATACGGACGCTGTGCGAGGTCAGCCCGGCGCTGTCGGTGTACTCGGCGTCGAAGACCCCGTAGATGTTGGCCGCGCTGTCGTGCTCGCCGTCGGCGGGCACATTGAGGTTGCCCGAGCAGCCGGTGGCCTGGGTGATCTGGTGCCGGTGCTCGTCGTGGCCCAGCAGATAGGTGACCTTGACCTTGGAGCAGTCGATGGTCCCGTCCTCCGGGTCGCTGACGGTGACCTGGAAGGGCACGGTGTCACCGAAGGAGAACAGCTGGCCGTCCTTGGGTGTCTGGAGCGTCACGGTCGGAGCGGTGTTGCCCGCCGTGACGACCAGGCTCGCCGTGCCGGTCAGCCCTTCGGGGTCCCGCACCGTGAGCGTCGGCCGGAAGGTGCCGTTGGTGGTGTAGGTGTGGCTCGGGTTGGCTGCCGTGGAGGTGGTGCCGTCGCCGAAGTTCCACGAGTACGTGAGGGCCTTGCCCTCGGGGTCGGAGCTGCCGGCCGAGGAGTAGGCGACCGTCAGCGGAGTGGGGCCGGACGTCTTGTCGGCGGCGGCCTTGGCGACCGGGTTGCGGTTGGCGCCGGCGAGGTATTCGACGCGGTACAGCGCCTGGTTGTTGCCGCCTGTGCCGTAGTCGAGGACGTACAGCGCGCCGTCGGGGCCGAAGGCCTGGTCCATCACCTGCGTACCGGTCCACGGGAACGCCTCGATGACCCCTGGGGTGCCGTCGGCCTTGACCTCAATGGCCTTGATCCACTTACGGCCGTACTCACCGGCGAAGAACCGGCCGTCGAGCGACTGCGGGAACTTCACGTTGGAGTTGAGATTGGCGTCGTAGCGATAGACCGGACCGCCCATCGGCGACTCGGACCCGCCGCCGAACTCGGGCGGGGAGCCGGCGTCACCGCCGTATCGGATCCAGCTCGACTTGGCTGCGGGCAGGGTCGGCAGGCCGGTGTTGCGGAAGGAGTTGTTCGCGGGCGCACCGCAGTTGTACTTCGCCGCGGAGGGGCCGCTGGGGAAGGTGAACTCGCTGTACGTCTCGTTGGCCGTGTTCGTGCCGGTGCAGTACGGCCAGCCGTAGTTGCCCGGCCCGGTGATGCGGTTGAACTCGACCTGACCGCTGGGGCCCCGGCTCGCGTTGGTGACTCCCGCGTCGGGGCCGTAGTCGCCGAGGTAGACGATGCCGGTGGCCTTGTCGACGGACATCCGGAACGGGTTGCGGAAGCCCATCGCGTAGATCTCGGGGCGCGTCTGGGCCGTACCCGGTGCGAAGAGGTTGCCGGACGGGACGGTGTAGCCGCCGTCGGCCGTGGGCTTGATACGGAGCACCTTGCCGCGCAGGTCGTTGGTGTTGCCCGAGGAGCGCTGGGCGTCGAACTGCGGGTTGCGGTCGGTGCGTTCGTCGATCGGGGAGTAACCGGCCGACTCGAACGGGTTCGTGTCGTCGCCCGTCGTCAGATAGAGATTGCCCTGCGCGTCGAAGTCGATGTCACCGCCGACGTGACAGCACTGGCCACGGTCGTTGGGCACTTCGAGCACGACCTTCTCGCTCGCGGCGTCGAGGGTGCCGTCGGCCTTGAGCGTGAAACGGGAGAGATTGAGGTGGCCCTTCCACGGCTCGAACGTCGCCGCACTGCCGGTGACAGGCGCGTCGCCGCCGGGCGTGTTGAGCTTGGGCGAGTAGTACAGGTACAGATACCGGTTGCTCTGGAAGTTCGGGTCGGCGGCTATCCCCTGGAGGCCTTCCTCGTCATGGGTGTAGACGTCCAGCTTGCCCGCCGACTTGGTGTTGCCAGCGGCGTCCGTGTAGCGGACCGTGCCGTCCCTCGCCGTGTGCACGACAGAGCGGTCGGGCAGCACGGCGAGCGACATCGCCTCGCCCAACTCAGCTCCGCCGAGCGCGAGTTGGACCTGCTGGTAGTCGCCTGCCGGAATGGCGGCGGGTACTGCGGGTGCTTCTTCGTGGCCGGGGTGACCGGGATGGGCTGCGGCGGAGGGAACGCTGATCGCGCCGCCCCCCAGCACCAGGCCCAGTACCGCGAGCCATCTCAGCAACTTCTGTCTCGGGCGCGGCCGACCTGAGAGTCCTGACATGTCAAGCTTCCTTCCTTACCTGGTCAAGGGGAGCGAGACAGCCGGAAGCGCGGGCGAGCGCGCCACCGTGTCTCACTCAGGGAGGAACCTGCCGACCGGGTGATGTCCCGTCACCCGGTGAGCAGCCGTGCGGTCCGTCGATCCGTGCGATCCGTGCAAGGGCAGGTGATACGGCACCGAACATTCGCGGGAAACCCGCGAGAGTTTTGCATGCTGGCAACGGGCCTGCAATTTGTCAAGAGTCCATCCAAATGGCTGGGACCTGCTGTCCGATCGACGGGGCGCCGACGGCGCTCCGCCGGAGGATTCGCGACTGTTGACGCTCGCATCGGATTGCGTTCGCACACTGAACAAATGCCGCAGCCATGGCTGCGGCGCGTCGGCGTGACAGCGGCGCGGGAGGGAGAACCCCCGCCTCACGGTGGGGGTGGATACACCCCGCGATGTGCCGTCCAGGCCCCGTGATCTCACGGCCCGGACCGACCAAGCTCATGTCATCGGCCGGGATGCGGCCGGGGCCACGCATGACGAGGGGATTCACGATGAGCCGCGACATGACCTCCGCCGGGACGGATTCCGGGGCCACGGCCGGAAGCGGGAGCGGAACGGGGAGCGGAACCGGAGCCGGCAGCGGATCCGGAGGCGCCGGCACCGGCGCCGGCAGGCACAGCCGCCGCCGTGTCGTCGCCGCCGCCCTGCTGGCCCCCGCGCTCATCGCCACGGCCGCCCCCGCCGCCACCGCCCTGGACGCCGGGCCCGGCTCCGTACAGCGACAACTGGACCTGCTGGTCGAACAGGACGGGGTGCCCGGCGCACTCGCGTACGTCAACGGGCGGACGTACACGGCCGGGACGGCGGAGATCGGGACGGGCCGGCCGATGGTCGACGCCGACGCGCGCTTCCGACTGGGCAGCGACACCAAGGCGTTCACCGCCACGGCCGTGATGCGGCTGGTCGCCGAAGACAAGGTACGGCTCGACGCACCCGCCGGACGCTATGTCCCGCAGCTGGCGGACAGCCCGGTCACCGTACGGCAGTTGCTGAAGCAGCGGAGCGGACTGCCCGAATACTCCAGCCTGGTCGACTGGAACGGCGGCCCGTACACGGACGAGGACTACCTCGCGCTCGCGCTGGCCAAGGGGCAGGACTTCGCGCCCGACACGGACTGGGCCTACTCCAACACCAACTATCTGGCACTCGGCCTCGTGATCAACAAGGCGTCGGGCCAGGAGTACCGCACATACATCGAGCGCACCGTGCTGCGCCCCCTCGACCTCAGGAACACCTACTGGCCCGCGCCCGGCGAGCTGACCCTGCGCGGCCCGCACGCCCGCAACTACGGCTACCACCCGACCGATCCGGGAGCCGGCGTGGTCGACGTGACCGACCTGCCCGGTCACGAGTTCGGGCCGTCCGGCAGCCTGGTGTCCACCCCGAAGGACCTCAACACCTTCTGGCAGGGCCTCTTCGACGGTCGGCTGCTGCCCGGCTGGGCCGTGCGGCAGATGACGCACGACACGACGGACGTCAGCGGGCGGGACGTCTATCCGCGTGGCAGCCGTTACGGATTCGGGGTCGCGAGCATCCCGCTGAGCTGCGGCGGCGCTTACTGGGGCCACGGCGGGGACCTGCCGGGCAACTCGGTGGGCGGCGGCCACGCCACCACGGGCCGGGGGAACGTGACCGTCTATACGACGACATGGGCGGCGCAGGGTGACCGGCTGGGCCACCTGCAAGGCGCGGTGGACGCGGCGCTGTGCGCGCGGCGTTAGAGCGTGCACGCCCGCACGAGGTGGTCGCGAGGTGGTCAGCCCGCCCATGGGTCGGCGACCGACCAGGTCGTGTCCTCCGTGAACGAGGCGGGGTTATCACAGGCACGCACACCGCCCCGAGTCGCCATCCACACCTCCGAGTTGATGTGCCGCGGATAGCCGCCGCCCATGTTGTACGCCGCCAGCCGTACTCCCCCGGCGGCCGGCAGCGCGCAGAACGTGGCGTCGGCGCGGAAGAGCGCCGAGCCGTCACCCGCCTCCTTGTACAAGCGGAAGTCGCGGTGCCGCAGATACTGGCCGGGGTAGTTGCGCGATTCGAAGGAGTAGCAGCCGCTGCCCGCGAGGCCGGGGACGATCTTCCAGGTGGCGTCGTTCGGCCGGTTCCGCCGGGCTGCGAGGTGGCGCGGCAGGCGTGATGATGGCACTGCCTTCACCGCTCTCACCCCTCTCACTCCTCTCGCACCGAAGCCCAGCCACAAGGAGGACCAGCCATGAGCGTCATCCCCGAAGACCCGGCGGTCGCCGCGTTCGTCTCGGCGATCAACGGCGGGAACCGGGATGCCTTCTTCGCCGTCCTGGCCCCGGACGCCACGATGTCCGACGACGGAAGCGAACGGGATCTCGCGGGCTGGGTGGACAAGGAGATCTTCTCCG
This sequence comes from Streptomyces sp. NPDC050433, assembly GCF_044458565.1. Classification (NCBI taxonomy): domain Bacteria; kingdom Bacillati; phylum Actinomycetota; class Actinomycetes; order Kitasatosporales; family Streptomycetaceae; genus Streptomyces; species Streptomyces sp. NPDC050433. The sequence goes on from NZ_JBITIB010000025.1 coordinate 96,901, forward strand.
CCGACGGCCGGATGGACATCGAGACCACCTCCGACGAGGGCCGCGCCCTGACGGCGACATTCACCAACGCGACGTACGGCACGATGCGGACGCGCTGGGCCTTCACCGTCACCGACGGCCGTATCAGCCGCTTCGAGACGGGCCAGGCGTAGAGATGTCCCCGGCGGACCGATGAGTCCGGACCGGCTCCCGAGTCTCCAGAAGCAGAGGGGGCAGCACTGCCGCCGAACCTGACGAGGAGAGACCGATGCGCCATCCGACGCCCCACACCGCGCTGAGCCGGCTGGACGCTCTCGTGGGCGAGTGGGACATGTGGGCGGCCGGGCACCGAGCGGGGCCGGTCCGGACCGAGTTCAGCTGGCTGGAGGGCGGCACCTTCCTGGTCCAGCGAGCGGACGCGGGGCCCACGACGGCGTTCCCACCGGAGTGGGGGCCGAACGTGCCGTTCCCCACGAGCACGATCACCGGCTACGACGACACGGCCGACGAGTTCACGACGCTGTACGCCGACGGCCGGGGCGTCGCGCGGGTCTACCGTACGAGCCTGGCCGCCGGCGTATGGAAGCAGTGGCGCGCCGCACCCGGCTTCCATCAGCGGTTCACCGCGACCTTCGACGAGAGCGGCGACACGATCCGGGGCGGCTGGGAGCGATCGGAGGACGGCGAGTTCTGGGCGTCCGACTTCGACGTGACGTACGTCCGGGCCGGCGACCGTCCTCAACCGCCGGGCCGGACGGCGTAGGCGAGGGCGTCAGGAACCGAGCGCGTGGCCCGTCGTCGCGTCGACATGGTCCGGAACCTCGTCGTGCCGGTCACCGACCGTCGACGTCCCGGCGGGCTCGAACATCAGGATCGCCGCGCGGGACGGGGCGTACGGCCTGTGCTCCGTACCGCGCGTGACCGTGAACACGGCGCCCCGCGGCAGCACGACCGTGCGTTCGCCGGTGGGCTCGCGCAGGGCGATCCGGAGTTCTCCTTCGAGTACCAGGAAGAACTCGTCGGTGTCCTCGTGGACGTGCCAGACATGCTCGCCCTCGACCTTGGCGACGCGCACGTCGTAGTCGTTGACGCGCGTCACGATACGAGGGCTCCACAGGGCGTCGAAGGAGGACAGCGCCTTGTCGAGGGAGATGGGCCCGCTGGGTTCGTTGCTCATGCGCCCATGCTCGTCCGTTCCGTGCGGACGGTGTGAGTGCTAGGAATTGCATATGACGCAAGAATCCTCGCACGATCGCCCCCACCGGGTCGTGGTGATCGTGGACGAGAACTCGAACCCCTTCGAGCTGGGCTGCGCGACCGAGATCTTCGGCCTGCGCAGGCCCGAGATCGGCCGTGATCTCTACGACTTCCGCCTCTGCTCCCCCGAGCCGAGCACCGTGATGCGGGACGGATTCTTCACGCTCACGGGCGTCGCCGAGCTGGCGGTGGCCGATACGGCGGACACCCTGATCGTCCCCAACCGGCCCGACGTCGAGGTGCCCCGCCGCACGGCCGTCCTCGACGCCGTGCGGCGGGCCCACGCGCGCGGCTCGCGGCTCGTCGGCTTCTGCAGCGGCGCCTTCACCCTCGCCGAGGCCGGGGTGCTCGACGGGCGCCGGGCCACCGCGCACTGGCAGTGGGCGGACTCGTTCCGGGCCCGCTTCCCCTCCGTACAGCTTGAGTCGGACGTGCTGTTCGTCGACGACGGCGACATCCTCACGGCGGCGGGGAGCGCCGCCGCCCTCGACCTCGGGCTGCATCTGGTCCGGCGCGACCACGGCGCGGAGGTCGCCAACTCGGTGAGCCGGCGGCTGGTCTTCGCGGCGCACCGGGACGGCGGACAACGGCAGTTCGTGGAGCGTCCGGTGCCCGACCTGCCGGACGAGTCACTGGCGCCCGTCCTGGCCTGGGCGCAGGAGCGACTGGACTCGCCGCTCACGGTGGCCGACCTCTCGGCACGCGCGTCGGTCAGCCCCGCGACGCTGCACCGCCGCTTCCAGGCGCAACTGGGCACCACTCCGCTGGCGTGGCTCACCGGTGAACGGGTCGCTCTGGCCTGCCGGTTGATCGAACGCGGCGAAGCCCGCTTCGAGCTGGTCGCGCGACGCAGCGGCCTGGGCACCGCCACGAATCTGCGCGCCCTCGTCCGCCGCGAGACGGGCCTGACACCGTCGGCCTACCAACGCCGGTTCGGCCCCGGCCCGGCCTGACGGCGAGGACCCACCACCGGTCAGGGCCGGCCGCGGCGGGCGTGGGGAGGACGCCGGTCTGCTGCCCGCCGACCGCACGCCGTCCGGGTACCGCGTGTACGGCGAGGACGCGGTGGAGCGCCTGGCCTTCATCTCCTCGGCCAAGCTCCTGGGGCTGGCGCTGGAGGAGATCCGCGAGCTCCTCGAAGTCCGTAAGGAAAGGGGTGTGCGGCTCGGTCCGGGCGCGCGGATGCTGCCGCTGGTCGCGGGCCGGATCGCCGAGGCCGACGGCCGCGAGGACATCCCCGACGACGTGCGCCTGACCTTCCCCGCGGGCGCCGAGCTGGCCGGTGAGCTCGCCGCCCGCGCCGCGGCGGAACAGGGCTGCTGCGCGTTCTTCGACTTCACCCTGCACCTGACCCCGACCGCGCCAACTGGACGTGCGGGCACCGGAGTCCGCCGCCGGGATGCTGGCCGACCTCTTCGGAGCAGCACTCGCATGACCACCCCCGGAACGAGCGGAGGTCAACTATGAGGAAAAAGCGGCTGGGTGGCGCGGCTACCGTGGGCGCACGGCGTAGGTCAGGTGCGTCACTCGCGGCGACGACTCCGAACGGACCGGCTCCAGCGCGACCCTGGACGCGTCCACGCCGTCGAACAGGCGGATGCCGGCGCCGAAAAGCACCGGTGACAGCGCGATCGAGAACTCGTCGACCAGGCCGGCGTTCAGGTACTCCAGAATCGTCGCGCCGCCGCCGGCGATGCGGACGTCGCGGTCGCCGGCGGCCTCGCGGGCCTGGTCGAGGGCATGCTCGATGCCGTCGTTGACGAAGTGGAACGTGGTGCCGCCGGGCCGTACCCACGGGTCACGCTCGGTGTGCGTCACCACGAAGACCGGGGTGTGGAAAGGCGCCTCCTCCGGCCACGCCTGCTCGCCGGAGTCGAACATGCGCTTGCCCATGACGCTCGCGCCGGTGCGCTCGAACGTCTCCCGCGCGATGTCGTTGTCGCGGCCCTCCTCGCCGCCCTCACCCAGCTTCAGGTTCTCCCGGAAGAACCGCAGCGGGAAGATCCACTGCTGCAGTTCCATCCACTGCGTCATCCAGCGCTGCCCGTCCGGGTCGTCCTGGTCCTCGGGCGCGACAAAACCGTCCAGCGACATCGACACGCTGAAGAACACCTTCCCGGCCATCAGCCCGCCGCCCCCTTCCGCGCGATGTCGGTGACGTAGGCCGCCAGGCTGCTCAGGGTCTGCCGGCCGCCCTCGATCGCGTGATACTTCTCGACCGCCTCGTCGCGCAGTTCCTTGGTGGGGAACACCGTGCGCATCACGATGCGGGTCGCCGCGCCGTCCGGCTCGAAGGTCAGGACCGACTCGAAGGCGTTCGCGTCGTCGCGGGATTCACCGTGCAGCAGCACGATCCGCTCCGGCGGGACGATCCGCAGCCAGCGGATCCACTCGGAGTAGTCGGTCCCGTCCGGCCCGTGCAGCACGAATTCCCACTCCCCTCCCTCGCGGAACTCGAAGGACCGTGTGGTGGTGGTGAACCCCTCCGGCCCCCACCACCGCGACAGGTGCCGGACCTCGGTGAACGCCTCGAACACCAGCTCCTGCGGGGCGTCGATGATGCGGGAGATCACGATCTCCCGGTCGGCCGTCGCCGGTTCCGCCCGCGTCTCTTTCCTTGCCCCTGCCATCGTCATTCCTCCTGCGGTGTCTGCTTGAGGTCCTGCACGTAGGTGTCCAGCCGGTCGAAACTCTCGTTCCAGAACCGCTCGAATCCGCCGACCCACTCGTGGATCGGCCGCAGCCCGCGGGCGTCCAAGCCGTAGAGGCGCTGCTTGCCCGCCTCGCGGACCCGCACCAGCCCCACCTCCCGGAGCACTCGCAGGTGCTTGGACGCCCGCGGCTGGCTCATCCCCAGCTCCTGGGCCAGGTCGGTCACCGGTCGCTCACCCGCCTGCAGGAGCGCCAGGATGTCCCGGCGCTGCGGCTCGGCTATCGCGTTGAACGCGTCCGACGTCGTCGCTGCTCGTGCCATGACAGCCATCATATTCCTATATCGGAATACGTCAAAGCGGGTCCGCACCCACGACAGACCGAGTACGCGACGAAATCAGCCTTCCGTCGAGTCGGCACCGCCGGCACCGTCGTCGTCGCCGAGCAACTCCGCGACCATCTCCGCGAACTCGTCCGGTGAGGCGATGCGCGTACCGAGCTGTTCCGCCTTCTCCCGCTTGGATCCGGCGTTCTCCCCCGCGACCAGGAGAGAAGTGCGCTTGGAGACGCTGGAGGAGGACTTGCCGCCCGCCCGCTCGATCAGCTCGTTCATCTGGTTGCGTGAAAGCTTCTCCAGCGGTCCCGTCATCGCGCCCGTGACCACCACGGTCATACCGGTCAACGGACCGCCCTCCGCCGGGACTTCGCCGTCCTCGGCGGCGGTCGGGCCGTCGGACGGCGGCGTCGCGCCCGGCTCGGTCATGTTGACCCCCGCGGCGCGCAGCTTCTCGATGAGCTCCGCCAACTCGGCCAGCTCCGCCACGATCGTCGGAGCCTTCTCCGTACCGATCCCGTCGACGCGCCGCATCGCCTCCTCGTTCGCCGCGCACAGCAGGTCCATGGACGCGAAGTGCCGTGCGATCCGGCGGGACATGGAGCGTCCGGTGCCCCGTACGCCGAGCGCGGCAAGCACGCGGGACAGCGGCTGCCCCTTGGCGCGCTCGATCGCGGCCAGGAGATTGTCCGTGCTGGTCTCCCCCATCCTGTCGAGACCGAGGATCTGTTCGCGGGTGAGCGTGAACAGGTCGCCGATGTCGGCGACCAGACCGGAGTCGACGAGCTGGACGACGCGGGTCGCCCCCAGGCCCTCGATGTCGAACTGATCGCGTCCGGCCGCGTACGAGATGGACGCGACGACATGGCAGTTACGGCCCCGCACACAGCGCCAGCGCTGCTCGGACGTGTCGATGTCGGAACCGCACTGCGGGCACACCTCGGGGAAGACGATGGGCGTCTCCTCCCCCGTACGCAGATGTGCGACGGGCGCCTCCACGCGGGGGATGATGTCGCCCGCCTTGTAGACCATCACATGGTCGCCGATGCGCAGGTCACGGCGGGTGATGTCGTTCGGGTTGTGCAGGGTGGCGTAGGTGACGGTCGAGCCGTCTATCTCGACCGGTTCCAGGACGGCGCGGGGCGCGATCGTGCCCGTACGGCCGACGTTCCACTCCACGTCCAGCAGCCGGGTTACCTTCTCTACCGCCGGAAGCTTCCACGCGATCGCCCAGCGCGGCGCGCGGGAGCCCGATCCCGCCGCCAGCTGGTCCGCCGCCGCGTCGGCCTTGATGACGATGCCGTCGATACCGAAGGGCAGCTCCGGGCGGAGCGCCCCGATCTCCTCCACCCGGACGCGCACGGCGTCGGCGTCGGTGACCGTCTTGGGCGGAACCGTGGTGGCGGCCGTCGTGTGCACGCCCAGACCCGCCACGAGCGTGAGCACTTCGCTGTGCGGCAACTCGGTGAGCGAGGCGGCCAGGGCACCGCCGGATCCGGTGAGGGGCAGGGCCGCGTACGCGAAGAACGTCATCTCCACCTGATACGGACGGTCCTTGGCCCGTACGCTCCCGGCCGCCGCGCTGCGCGGATTCGCGAACACGGTCCCGCCGTGGCTCGTACGGAGCGTGTTGGCCCGATCGAACTGCTCGGTGGTCATCAGGACCTCGCCCCGCACTTCGAGCGTGACGGGCTCGGCGAGCCGGTCGGGCAGGCCCACGATCATCCCGATCGCGTGCGAGACGTCCTCACCGGCCAGCCCGTCACCGCGCGTGATCAGCCGGGCCAGCCGCCCGTCCTCGTACCGCGCGGCGACCGCCAGCCCGTCCAGCTTCGGCTCGACGCTCCAGCGCTCCACCGGCCGCCCGATCCGCCGCTCCACGGACGCGGCCCAGGTGGTGAACTCGTCCCCGCCGAAAACGTTGTCCAGGGACAGCATCGGCACGGTGTGCGGCACGTCCCCGACCACCGCGCCGCCCGCGACCTTCCCGCTGGGCGAGTCGGCGGAGATCTCGTCCGGGTGAGCCTCCTCGTAGGCGGCTATGCCCCGCGCCAAGCGGTCGTAGGCGTCGTCGTCGAGGGCGCTCTCGCCCGTCGCGTAATAGGCAGCGGCGGCCTTCGTCGCGGTCTCCACCGCGACGGCGTAGGCGGCTGCGTCGACCGGAACGGCTGCGGGTGTCGTCATGTCCCATATCTTGCCGCCCCCCACTGACAACGCCCCTGACCAGGCCATTTACAAGTGGTGGTAGCCGGATCGGCCACCCGGCAGCGATCCTGGCGACATCCGCCGGTTCAGCGGCGGCCGACAAGACACCCCTAGTGCGCGATGGAGTCGATCAGCTCGCGTGCTCCCTGGCGGAGCAGCGCGACGGCGACCGATGTGCCGAGGGTGGCCGGGTCGAGCGGGCCGGCCCATTCGTGTGCGTTGAGCACCGTCTTTCCGTCCGGGGTGAAGACGCGGGCGCGCAGGGAGAGTCCGCCGCTGCGTTCCGCGTGCGCGTATCCGGCGATCGGGCTGTTGCAGTGGCCCTGGAGGACATGGAGGAACATCCGCTCGGCGGAGGCTTCCTTGTACGTGTCGCGGTCACCGAGCGTGGACACCGCGTCGATGGTGGCGGTGTCCTCCTCCCGGCACTGCAGGGCGAGGATCCCGGCGCCGATGGGCGGGCACATGAGGTCCACCGGCAGGACTTCGGTGATGACGTCGGCGCGCCCGATGCGCTCCAGGCCCGCGACCGCCAGCAGCAGCGCGTCCGCCTCGCCGGCCGCGAGCTTGTCCAGCCGTCGGTTGGCGTTGCCGCGCATCGGTACGCAGATGAGCTGCGGGTGGGAGGCGGCGAGCTGTGCGACACGCCGGACGGAGGACGTACCGACCCGAGTGCCCGCGGGCAGTTCGTCGAGGGTGTGGCCACCGGGGTGGACCAGCGCGTCGCGGATGTCGTCCCGCTTGAGGAAGGCGGCGAAGACCGTCCCGGCGGGCAGCGGCCGGTCGGCGGGCACGTCCTTGACGCAGTGCACCGCGAGGTCGGCCTCCCCGGCGAGGAGTGCGGCGTCGACCTCCTTGGTGAAGGCGCCCTTCCCCTCCACCAGGGAGAGGTCGCCCATCCACTTGTCACCGGTCGTCTTGACCGGGACGACCTCGGTACGGATGCCGGGGTGGAGCGCGGTCAGTTCGGCACGTACACGCTCCACCTGGGCGAGAGCCATCGGCGAGTCGCGGGAGACGATGCGGATCAGTTCAGGGGTGGGCATGGCGTTCACGATAGAGCGTCGGGCGGGCGCTCCCGGAATCCGCCCCGGCGCCCATCTCGCCTGTGCGGAACGCACGTTGGGCGCGTCGAGCAAATGTACGAATCAACCGGCGGCGACACCGGGCGCCGACTTCGCGCGTTGTAAAGGCAACGTAAGCAGATGGCCGAACGGATGACCACGTCCCTTAGAGGCCGCACACGGTGTCGACCGCGTCTACCCGATGACGGCGATTACCCGTACAGGTGAGCTTGGCATCTCCGCGCATGGCGGCACTCCCCGCAAGGAATTATCTCCAAGTTGCCAACGTCACCATGAGTGACCATCCTTGCAGTGGGAGTGCCGTGATGACCGGCGTGGACTCAGTACAGACCTGCCCCTTCCGCCATGACGAGGCCCTGGAGCCCGACCCCTTCATGACGCGGATGCGGATCGAGGCACCCGTCGCCCGTGTACGTATGCCGTACGGCGAGGGCGAGTGCTGGCTGGTTACCCGGTACGAGGACGTGAAGACCGTCACCTCGGACCGCCGCTTCAGCAGAGCCGCCCTGATCGGGCAGGACTTCCCCCGGATCACTCCGGCCCCCATCGCGCAGTCCGAGTCCATCAACCTGATGGACCCGCCCGCGCTCAACAGGGTGCGCAAGCTGATCAACAAGGCCTTCACCACCCCGCAGGTGGAGGCACTGCGCCCGTGGACCCAGCGGGCCGTCGACGGACTGCTGGACACCATGGCCAAGAACGGCGCCCCGGCCGACCTCGCCGACCACCTGGCCGACCGGCTGCCGCTGATGACGATCTGCGAGCTGCTGGACGTACCGGAGGCGGACCGTCCCCAACTGCGGCAGCGCGCCATGGACATGATGTCCATGAACGCCGCCGACCGGAATTCGGCCGTCGAGGCGAAGGCATGGCTGCGCGCCTACTTCTCCGAACTGACGGCGGAGCGGCGGCGCTCGCCCGGCCAGGATCTCATCAGCGGTCTGGCCACCGCGCGCATCGGCGACGAGATGCTCGACGCGGACGAACTCGCCGTGCTGGCCATGCTCCTGGTGATCACCGGGCACGACACCACCACGTACAACATCAGCAACATCGTCTACACCCTGCTGACCCAGCCCGAGCGCGCAGCCGAGCTGCGTGCCCGGCCCGAACTGCTGCCGCAGGCCCTTGAGGAGCTTCTGCGCTACATCCCCTTCCGCCAGGGCGTCGGCATCCCTCGGGTGGCTCTGGAGGACGTCGACTTCGACGGTGTCGTCATCAAGGCGGGCGACACGGTGCATGTGTCGTACTTGACCGCCAACCGAGACGAACTCGCCTACGACCACCCCGACGAGCTCGACTTCCACCGCGAAGACCCCGCCCTGCACATGACCTTCGGGTACGGCAGCCACCACTGCCTGGGCGCCCACCTGGCACGCATGGTGCTCCAGGTCTCCATCGGCACACTGCTCACTCGTTTCCCCGACCTTCGTCTGGCCGTACCGGCGGAGGAGGTGCGGTGGAACACCGTCTCGATCTGGCGATACCCGCTCGCCCTGCCGGTCATCTGGTAAGGAACTAATCATGGCAACTCTGTGCAGGCCCGCCATCGCCGTACCCGAACATGTCATCACCATGGAAGAGACCGTGGAACTGGCACGGTCGCTCCACCCCGATCACCCGCAGCTCGAACTCGCGGTGCGGCTGATCAGCAACACGGGGGTGCGCACCAGACGCCTGGTGCAGCCCATCGAGACGACCCTTCAGCATCCCGGCTTCACCACCCGTAACGCGGTGTACGAGGCGGAGGCGAAGGCGAGGGTACCGGAGGTCGTACGCCGGGCCCTGGCCCACGCCGAACTGACGCCGCGGGACATCGACATGATCGTCTACGTGTCGTGCACGGGCTTCATGATGCCTTCGATGACCGCATGGCTCATCAACACGATGGGCTTCGGTTCGCAGACCCGACAGCTGCCGATCGCGCAGCTGGGCTGCGCGGCCGGCGGTGCGGCCATCAACCGGGCGCACGACTTCTGTTCGGCGTATCCGCAGGCGAACGTGCTGATCGTGGCCTGCGAGTTCTGCTCGCTGTGCTACCAGCCGACGGACCTCGCGGTGGGCAACCTGCTCTCCAACGGTCTCTTCGGGGACGCCGTCGCAGCCGCGGTGGTACGGGGCGAGGGAGGCACCGGCGTACGGCTGGAGCGCAACGGCTCCCATCTCGTGCCCGAGACGGAGGACTGGATCTCCTACGCGGTCCGTGACACCGGGTTCCACTTCATGCTCGACAAGCGGGTGCCCGGCACCATGTCCGTACTCGCGCCCGCCATGCGGGAGATGGCCGAGCCGCACGACTGGGACGTCTCCGGACTGGACTTCTACATTGTGCACGCCGGAGGGCCCAGGATCCTGGACGACCTCGGCCACTATCTCGACCTGCCGGCGGACATGTTCCGCTACAGCAGGGCGACCCTCACCGAGCGCGGCAACATCGCCAGCGCCGTCATCTTCGATGCGCTGGACCGCCTCTTCGAGGACGGCGGAGCGGAGCAGGGCGCACGAGGGGTGATCGCCGGCTTCGGTCCCGGCATCACGGCCGAAATCGCCCTCGGTACCTGGTCGGTGGGCGCAGCGGAGAGCGGCCAGATCGAACGGGAAGTGATCCTCCCGACGCCGGCCCTGTTGGCGTCGTCGGACGCGGTCGGCTGATCTCACGTCAGACCCTCAGGCGCCGGACGGGCCGACGGCCCGTCCGGCGCGCTACTCTTCGCCGCCGATACTGAAGCCCGGCCCTTCCGGGGGCGCGTCCCTGTCGTGCGGCATCAGCTCGATCTCGATGCGGTGCATGCTCTCGTGCGCCGCCGTCCCGCCCGCCTCGGCCGTGACGACGCCGATGTTCAGACCTCCCTTGCCGGTGCCCTCGCGCCGTACCTGCACGGAGAATTCGACATGCACCCGCTCCACCCTGAACTGGAGCCTTTTCTCCTGGCCGTTGCTCTGCGCCTCTTCCAGCTCATCGCGGATCCGGCCGATCACCTCGGCGAGACCGGCTGTCTCCGCACCGTCGTGCCCGCCACGTCCGCGACGTCCGTCACCCGCACCCATCCCAGCCCTCTCGTTACGCAGCGGGGGTCGGTTGTCACACCCCGTGGCTATTGTTGAGCAGTATGAGGGAGCTTGAAGGCACTTCCAACTCCTTGTCGTATGAGGCCCCTTGGCGGGTCCGGCTGGTCAAGGGGGAGAACGGCACCACCCCACCGCTCGGCGCGGGTGTACTGCTGGCGGACGGGCTGGTGCTCACCTGCGCCCATGTGGTGCTGGCCAAGCCCCGTCCCAGGACGGACGGTTCACGGGGAGCCGAGCGGCCCGACGAACCGCCGAGGGCGGTCCAGGCGTTGTACGCGGAATTTCCCGGCACCTACGCGGATCCGCCCGTGCGGTTGCGCGCAGAGGTGCTGATCGACCATCTCAAACCCCTGACCTCGCACTTCAGCGGCGACATCGCCCTGCTGCGACTGGCCTCCGTGCCACCGGTGGAGCCCACCGTGCTGCACCGCCGGATCCCGGCGCGCAACGAGTTGGTGCACTCCGTCGGCTACACGGAAGAGTTGCCCGGAGGCGAGGACGTCAACGCGCGGCTCATGAGCCGCGGCGGCCCCGCGCGGTTCTCCGAATGGGTCCAGCTCGACCGGGACATCGGGTCGCACGCACCACGCCGCGGCTTCAGCGGCAGCGGCGTGGTCCACACCCGCTCGGGCGGGGTCATCGGCATCATGGCGTACCAGTTCGAGAACGTCCGGGACCGGCGCAGTCACACCTACATGATCCCGACCGAGACGATCATGCGGTATCTGTCGTTCCTGCGGACCCGATCGGCCGACCGGCGGAGCGAGTTGGACGTGCGGGCGATCGGTCCCACCGCCCTGTCGCCCACCATCCCGCGCGATCCGCCCCAGAGCCATTCGACCGGCGCCCTCGCTCTGCGCCGTAAGGTGACCCACTGGCTCACCGACGCGGCCCCCGCGACGGGCACGACGGATCCGGTGCCCGGGTCGGACGCGGCGTCCGGCAGGCACGCGGCCACGGAGCCGGTGGAGCTGGTATTCGCCCGCGACGGCCGCCACGACGACATCTCGGCGATCTACGCCACGCTCAACCTCGCCGACCGCGAACGCAATCCGCGGCGGGCGGACTCGGGCGACGGCACCGAACCGCCGGTCGGCTCCATCGACATGGCCGTGGACGCGACACGCCAGACGGCCGGACAGCTCATCGCGTTCGCCGCCGAGCGGATCGGCGTGGTGGATCCCTCCGGACGTACCGGACCGGCCGGGCACGAGGGATCCGACGAGCACGACGGCGTCCTTGCGCGGATCGCCGGGGACAGTCCGCCGATCTCCGCCGCGTTCCTCTCTGTCGACAGAGCGGCCCCGACCGGCGAGGCGGCCCTGCCGCTGCTCAGGGCCTTACGGGCGGGCAGGCTGACCAGATTGCTGCTCGTCTTCCGCGACCCGGCGTCCCCGCTCCTCGACCGCGTGGTGGACACGCTGCTCGACGACGCGTGGGACGAGCGGCGCACGAAGGCCATAGGAGCGCGACTCACCGTGCTCGCCGAGCTGGAGAAAAGGTTCCGTCGGCTCTACGCGCACTCCGACGACCGGGCCGGCACCGAGGCGCCGCGACGGCAGCACGATGAACTCTTCGCGCGGCTGTGCGAGTTACGCACCGACAGCGGGACCCCGCTCAAGAACGGCGCCCTCGCGTACGACCTGTTCCAGCTCGACATCGCCGTCGAGGAAGCGATCCGGAGGAATCGCTCGGCCGTACAACGCCTCGACCGGCCCAACTCACCGGGTGAGTACGTCGTGGACCAGCCCGGTGACGGCCTCACCGATCTGCCGCACATCACCGTCAAGGATCCCGACGCGTTCGTGGAGCCGGAGCCGCGGCCACCCACGGAGCAGGAGTCCGGTCTCGTACGCGGCCAGGAACTGCACCAGCAGTACAAGGTCGTCGGACTGCTCGGCGAGGGGAGCTACGGCCAGGTGTATCTGGCCCGCGACCAGATGCTGGAGCACCGCGCGGTGGCCCTGAAGGGCGTACGGGATCCCGCCGACCAGATCGACCGGCAGATCTCCCGGCTCGAACTGCTCCGGCTGGTCAGCCTCAACCATCCGTCGATCATCAAGGTGTTCAACTACGCCCGGCATCCCGGCCACCCCGATCAGCCCGAACACCCGGCGAACAAGGCCCGGTTCATCGTGATGGAGTTCGCCGACGGGGCTCCGCTGCGGTGGGTCGCCGAGCAGATCGAGCAGAACGCGGCACCGTTCGACGGCTACCGGGTCCATGAGTTCATCGCCATCTACGGACTGGGAATCCTGGACGCGCTCAGATATCTGCACGAGGACGAGGGCTTCGTCTACGGCGACCTGTCCCTCACCAACGTCATGCACTGCGGCAACGGCATCAAACTCATCGACGTCGCGGGCGTCCGGAGGATCGGCCACGCGGGTCCGGTCACCTTTCCGGCCCCCGAGATCGGCGCTTCCACCAAGGTGACGGTCGCCGCCGATCTGTACGCGGTCGGAGCCGTCCTCCGGGAGCTCCTCAACCGGGTTCCCGCGCCCCCCGTCGACCTCGGCACGACCTCACTCCAGCGCGTCCTTCTCCGGGCGTCCGCACCGCGCCCGGAGGACCGCTTCGCCGACGCGCGAGAGATGTCCGTCCAGCTCCGCGGTGTGCTGCGCGAGTTGCGTTCACTGCGGCGCGACGAGGAGACGTTCGAGCCGTCACCGCTCTTCTCGGTCGCGCCCGCCGCGCTCGACGGCGAACTCGGCAAGGCGCCGCCGCTCGAACAGTGGCGGGACGGCGGCACCGACAAACGCCCCCTGACCAAACGGCCGCCGGAACCGGCCGAGGTGGCCGTGGGCCTGCCCATACCCAAGGTGAGTGACCAGGACCCGAACTGGAAGAAGCTCCAGCGCACCTCGTACGACGACCCGGCCGGTCTGCTCCAGCTCAGCGCCGACTGGCAACTCTCCCCCGAACTGGCACTCCTGCGCTGCCGACTCCATCTCCAGGTGGGCCGCTACCAGCCGACCGACGCGGGCAGGCATCTGGCGTCGGCCAACGCCGAGTTGAGGCGGGCCGAGGCAGCCGTCGGCACCCTGGCCGACTACGACTGGCGACTGCGCTGGCACCAGGGCCTGCTCCATCTCGCGGGAAACGACATGGAGTCGGCACTGCGGTCCTTCGACGAGGTCTACGCGGCGATCCCCGGCGAGTACGCGCCCAAGCTCGCCCTCGGCTACTGCCACGAGGTCCTGGGCCAAACACAGGACGCGATGGTCTTCTACAGCGCGGTGTGGAAGCGCAACCACGCGCTCGGCAGCGCCGCCTTCGGCCTCGCCCGGATCCATCTCGCCGACGGCGACACCCGGCTCGCCCTCGACCGGCTCGAAGCGGTCCCCGCCGACTCTCGGCACCGCACCGCCGCCCGCACAGGCATGATGCGCATCCACGCGGACCTGCCGGCCGACGGTGGTCCGCCGACCGTGGCCGCCGCCAAGAGGGCGTGCGAAGCGCTGCACCGGCTCGCCAGATACGAGGGACTGACGGACCGTCAGGCCGAGGACCGCCTGCGCACCGACCTGTTGGAGCTGCTGCTCAGGCTGGTGACCACTCCCCCTGTACCGGATCCGCTGCGCGCGCTCCGCGAAGCGCTGGACCAGGAGATAGCGATGCCTCCCACCGAACACGACCTGCGGAAACAACTGGGTACCGGCTACGAGCGGCTTTCCGAGCAGGTGCCGCGCACCACCAAGCCTGAGCACACCGAGCTGGAGAGGGCTCTGCTGGACAACGCGTACCGCACCCGTCCGGTCGCGTTCGGCCACAGCAGGGGCGAGCAACGGCAGGGCCGGCTGCGTGGCTGGCGGCCCGGCAGGTTGCGCGGCCGGGCGACGGACCCGCCGCCGCCGGCGGACACCGCCACCGGGGAGCGGTGATGGGCCGCGACCGGTCCACCGCGCCGTCGTCACCCCGGTCCCCCCTCACTGCCGTACGGTCGGCCGCGCTCGCCGCGTGGCTCTCGGTGGTGCGGCCTCTGTGGCACCGGGCCTCCGGCCGCATGCCCCACACGGACAAGCGGCGGCACACCGCCCAGTTCCTCTTCAGCCGCATGCTGCTGCTGCCGACGCTCGCCCTGACCGTGTTGGCCCTGGCCGGGACGGCGTACCTCGACCTCCACGACCGTACGCAGCAGCTGCGCGAGCGCTACGCCCCGGCCATGGTCGAACTCGCCCAGGCCAGAACGTCGTTGGCCCTCGCGCACACCGAAGCCGAGCTGCGTCTCGGCGACAACGGCAAGGATCCCCTGCTCCAGACGGATCTCGTCGGGCTCGGCGAAAGGTATCCGTCCCTGCTGACGGAGGCGGCGCAGAGCCTCAACAACGCGGCCCAGACCGAGGCGCTGCGCACCGCCCAGGAGCAGGAGGTCCGGGTGGTGTCCGGGCTGGTGGTGGCCTACGACGACTGGATCGGCTGGGCCGACAGCCACCAGGAGAGCCCACCGCTGCGGGCGGCGGGGCTGAACTATGCGTCCAGCCTGCTGGGCGATGCCGGCAAAGGCGCCGACCCCACAACCGTACTCCGCCGCATCAGCACGCTCGAAGAGGAGTTGAAGGCGGACGCGTCGGAGCTTTCGGGCTGGAGCGCGCTGTCCGTCGTGACGGCGTCCGGCGCCCTGCTGGCCCTGCTGGTCATCGTATTCGCCGTCGTCGGCACGCTGGATTTCATCCAGGCACAGCTGCGTGTACGCAGCCTGGCGCTGGCGCTGTACGCACTGCCGGTCCTGCTGGTCCTCGGCGTACTGGTGCTGGGCGCCTTCGATCAGCAGCGTGCGCAGCGGGAAGTGCGACAGGCGGGCGTCAAGTTGGCCTCGGTGCCCGCCACGGTGCACGCCGATCCGATGATCGAGGATCTGGACAAGCAGCTGGCTGTCGACCTGCGCGGTACTCATCCGGGCGGATGGGCGCTGGCCGCCGAACTCTCCCTGGCGCTCGGCGCGGCGGGCGCGGTGGCGTCCGGTTTCACGGTCTTCCACTACGGCCGCAGACACTTGCAGATCCTCTGGAGGACGCCATGAGGGCTCCGTACAGTCACTTCCGCGCGGTACTGGCCGGCGCCCTGCTCGCCGGGGCGGCCCTGGTGTCTGCCGGGTGCGCTGCCGAGGAGGAGCAGACGCTGGTGGTCCTGGGTCCGTGGACGGACGGCGAGGAGGATCCGTTCGAGGCGACGCTCAGGGAGTTGAGCAAGCAGACGGGCCGACACTACGTGTACGAGGGCACGCGCTCGCTGCGCGAGACGCTGGTCGCGCAGCTGCGGGCGGACGCCCCACCCGACGTGGCGATCCTCAACGCCCCCGGTGACCTGGCCGAGTACGCGCTCGACGGGGACGCGCAGCCGCTGCCCCCTGATGTGCAGAGCAAGGCCATCGGGCCGTGGGCGCCGCCCATCACCGTCACGGACAGCGACGGGAACACGGACAAGAACGCGTACTGGGTTCCCGTGCGGGTGGACCTGAAGTCCATCGTCTGGAGCAAGGCGGGCGAGGAGGCGGCCGGCGACGACGAGGCGGTGTGGTGCCTGGGCATGGCGTCGGGCCCGACGTCGGGATGGCCGGGCACGGACTGGATCGAGGACCTGCTGCTGCAGCGGCACGGCTACGAGGTGTACGAGAAATGGGCCACCGGCAAGCAGCCGTGGGACAAGGGGCCTGTGAAGGAGGCCTGGCAGGACTGGGCCACGGTGCTCGCCACCGACGACGCGGACACCCGGCCGGACCCGCTCACCAAACACTTCGAGAATCTGGGCGCGAAAACGTACGGGCTGCTGAACGGGAAGGACTGCACCCGCGAGCACCAAGGTTCGTTCATCCGCCGCCACTACGGTCCCGACGTGAAACCTGCTCCGACCTCCGACTTCGTCGAGGGGCTGTCGGCGGACCGGAAGATGTTCGAAGTCTCGGGCGACATGGCTGCGGTGTTCAAGCCGAGCCCGGCGGCGTGGGACCTGCTGCTCAAACTCGCCTCACCGCGGGCGCAGGCCGACTGGATCGCAGCGGCGGATCCGCAGGAACGGCCGTTCTTCCCGTCCGATGCGGCGGGCACGGCGAGAAGGGGCGTGTCCGCTCCGACCGGAAGTTCGGCAGCGGTGCTGGGGCTGTTCAGCGGAGCGGATCAGATCTGCCTCGACGCGTCCGACGCCATGCCGCCGACACTGCGGGGTGCCTTCCAGCGGGCCGTACTGGAATTCCTGCAGAAGCCGCAGGACACCGCGGAGCTCGACGGTCTGCTGGGCCAACTGGAGAAGGAGCGGCAGTTGCAGCGGAACGCGAAGGCGTTCGTCCTTGACGACCTGTGCGAGGAGCCGCCGGGCTGAAACACAGAAGGCAAGGAGCGCACTCGCTCCCTGCCACTCTTAACCTATAGCGCACCGGGGGCCTTGCGGCAAGCCCCCCGTGGTGCCGCAGAATCGTCGGCCGAAGCCAGAACATACGGGAATCAGAGATTCACGAACCATCTGCGCTTCTGTGCGCCATCGACGATATCTGGGGGATTTGTGTGTGACGTCATCATTGTCGGCTGCGGACCGACCGGTCTGATGCTGGCCGCCGAGCTGCGGCTGCACGGCGTACACGTACGCGTGCTGGAGAAGGAGGCGGAGCCGACCAGGGTGGTCCGGGCGCTTGGCCTGCACGCACGCAGCATCGAGGTGATGGACCAGCGCGGTCTGCTGGAGCGGTTCCTCGCGTTGGGCAAGCGGTATCCGCTCGGTGGTTTCTTCGCCGGCATCCGCAAGCCGGCGCCGGGCCGGCTGGACACCTCGCATCCGTATGTCCTCGGCATCCCGCAGCCGGTCACCGAGCGGCTGCTGAACGAGCACGCCACGGAGCTGGGCGCCGAGATCCGGCGGGGCCACGAGACGGTCGGGCTGAGCCAGAACGACGACGGGGTGAGTGTCGAGCTGGCCGACGGTACGCGGCTCCGCTCGCGCTACCTCGTCGGTTGCGACGGCGGTCGCAGCACGGTGCGCAAGCTGCTGGGCGTCGGCTTCCCCGGTGAGCCCAGCAGGATCGACACGCTGCTGGGCGAAATGGAGGTGACCGCGTCGCAGGAGACGATGACCGCCGTGATGGCCGAAGTCCACAAGACGCAGCTGCGGTTCGGCGCGATGCCCCTCGGGGAGGGGGTGTACCGGGTCCTCACTCCCGCCGCCGAGGTGGCCGAAGACCGCTCGGCCCCGCCGACCCTGGAGGAGTTCAAGCAGGAGATGCGGGCGACCGCCGGAACCGACTTCGGCGTGCACTCACCGCGCTGGCTGTCCCGCTTCGGCGACGCCACCCGGCAGGCCGTGCGCTATCGGACCGGCCGCGTGCTGCTGGCCGGCGACGCGGCGCACATCCACCCGCCGACGGGCGGGCAGGGTCTCAACCTCGGTATCCAGGACGCGTTCAACCTCGGCTGGAAACTGGCCGCCGAGATCAACGGCTGGGCACCGGAGGGGCTGTTGGACAGTTACGCCACCGAGCGGCACCCGGTGGCCGCCGACGTGCTGAACAACACCCGCGCGCAGATGGAGCTGATGTCCACCGAGCCGGGTCCGCAGGCCGCGCGAAGGCTGGTGTCGGAACTGATGGACTTCGAGGAGGTGAACCGGTACCTGACCGAGAAGATCATCGCGATCAGCGTCCGCTACGACTTCGGTGAGGGCCACGCACTGCTCGGCCGGCGGCTGCGGGACGTGGAGCTGAAGCGCGGGCGCCTCTACGGGCTGCTGCACGCCGGTCGCGGGCTGCTGCTCGACCAGACCGGCCGGCTGTCGGTGGCGGGCTGGGCGGACCGGGTCGACCATGTCGTCGATGTCAGCGAGGAACTGGACGTGCCCGCGGTGCTGTTGCGGCCGGACGGCCACGTGGCGTGGGTCGGCGAGGACCAGACGGATCTGGTCGGCCGGCTGCCCAGATGGTTCGGCGCCGCGACGGGCTGAGCGCGCGTCGGGCGCCCGGACGTCGAACGTCGGACGGGCCGCCGCACGGGGCCCGTCCGACGATTCAGGGCCGACCGGCCGCCGGAGGTCAGGGTGTGATGGCGATGTTCGTCAGGCCCCGGCCGCCGGTGACGGTGTTGTTCGAGTACACCGTCGTACGGCAACTGGCGGTCTCGGCCGTGACGTTGATCGCGAGCTGCTTGTCGCCGGTCGCGCCGGTCAGGTCCGACGTGTTGCCGCGGAAGATCGTGCCGCAGCCCCAGCCGGACTGCTGGGTGTGTGTCTCGAAGCCGTTGTTGGTGGTGTTCTTCCCGGTGTTGTTCTCGACGAGGGTGTTGTTGCCCTTCACATCGACCCAGGAGTCGTCGAAGTTGGCGCCGGTCAGCCCCCGGCCGTCGAAGGTGTTGCCGATGATCTTGGCGCCGGTGGTGCCTTCCTTGATGTCGATGGCTTCGCCGCCGACATCGGGACCGATGGTGTTGTTGAGGATCTGCGCGTTGTCGCTCTTGTCGGACGTCCCGCCGGCCGAGCCGACGTAGACGCCCTCACCCATGCCCCGGCCGTCGTTGCCGGTGTCGTAGATCCGCGAGTTCTTGACGACACCGTCACGGCTGGTGTTGCGGAAGTGGATGCCTTCCATGTCCAGGTCGTGTACGACGACGGAGTCGATGACGACTCCGTCGGCCGTGTCCGCCATGATCCCCTTCTGGGCGCCGGTGAGGGTGATGCCCGTGACCGTCCAGTACGAGGCGCCGTTGAGGTGCAGTACGTATCCGCCGCCCGCGCTGAGGACAGCCTTCTCCGAACCGGTGAGCGTGATACGGGAGTTGGCGGTGGCGGCGACCAGCGCCTTGAAGTTTCCGGTGTAGATGCCGTCTGCGAGCTGGATGGTGTCGCCGGGGCGGACGGTGGTGAGCGCCGACTTCAGTTCGGCGGCGGTCTTCACGTTGATGACGGCCGCGTGCGCCGGGGTGACGGTCACGGACAGCACGCCGGCCGTGGTCGCAACAGCGAGGAGAGTGGGGAACAGCCTTCGAGCACGCATCGCAAGCGCCTTCCTGCGAAGAGAGAATGGGGGTCTCATATGCGAACAGGGGACGAGCTTGTGAATACTGGAGCTGACTGGCCACCGTAGGGACACCAGCGAACCGCGTCAAGGTCCGTACCAATAGCGGGCGTTCGCCCCACCGAACTCCGACCAACCACGGACGCAGTGACGCATCGACAGGCCGACACACCGGCGTCGCGATTTGAGTATGCGCACGATCGGTCGTACTTTTACGCCATGACGACCGCAGCCAAGGCTAAGGCCCTCACCGAAGAGACCGATCCCTTCTGCCTCTCACCGGCGCGCGCCGCACAGCTCCTCGCCGGGGCGCCGTGGCGACGGTTCGCGGTGGCCGGCGACAGCCTTGCCGCCGGGACCGGGGATCCGAGTCCCGGCTACGCGAACCTGCCGTGGGGCGACCGGGTCGCCGACGCCCTGCGCCAGATCCGTCCGGAGCTGGCATATCTGAACACTGGCACGATCGGCGCGACCACCGCCGACACTCTGGGCCGGCAGATGGAGGAGATCGTCGCGTTCGCCCCCGACCTGCTCCATATCTCCTGCGGCGCCAACGACTTGTTCCGCCGGCGGCCCGACTTCGACGCTGTCGAGCACACGGCGCGGCGCGTGTTCGAGCTGGCGGCGGGGACCGGGGCGCGGCTCACGACGTTCACGCTCGGCAGGGCCTTCGACGTACCGGCGTTCCCCGACTTCGCGGAGCGGGTACGGACGCTCAACGCCATCACGCAGGAACTGGCCGTGGAATACGACATCGTGCTCGTCGACATGTGGGACCACCCGCTCAACGCGCGACCGGATCTGCTCAGCGCCGACCGCATCCACTTCTCGACGTCCGGCCAGGCGGTGATGGCGTCCGAGGTGATCAAGGGGCTGGCGGGAGTGATCAACGCGCCCACGGCAACGAGCCAATGACGGGCCTTCAGTTGCGTTCGACGGGGCGGGCGCCCTGACAGGCGGCCCACGGAGCTGGACGAGACGGACCGCACCCTGGTCCGCATCCTCCAGGCGGACGGGCGCACGCCGGTCGCGGAACTGGCACGGACGGTGGGCCTGTCGCACGCGGAGCGTCGCTGCAAGCGTGTCGAAGCTCGACGAGGTACTACGTGGTGACGGGCATGGGCGCGTACGACCTCATCGTGGAGGTGATGGCGCGGGACGACGCGCACCTGCTCGATCTGATCGCGGAAACCACCAAGTGGGTCTACGCGCCGGACTTCACGGGCTGATCGGGCCCGTCCGGTGGCGGTGCGCGGCCGAGTTGGGCCGGCGCCCCGGCGGTTGCTCGGGTGCCGGCGGGGCGACGACGGCCGGGATGGCGCGCTCCTCGGTGGCTCCGCCGCGGACGGTGACGACCTCGCCGTAGTGGTGGATCTTCAGCGGGGCACCGGTGGGGAGCGTGTACGTGGCGGTCGTCGGGGTGATCTCGACCCGCAGATGCCGTTCCCGGAACTGCATCGTGAAGGCGAGCCGGCTGATCTCCTCCGGCAGCCGGGGCGCGAATTCCAGCCTGTCCCCGTGGTGCCGCATGCCGCCGAAGCCGCTCACCAGGACCATCCAGGCCCCCGCGAGCGAGGCGATGTGGAGACCGTCGCGGGTGTTGTGCTCCAGGTCCTGCAGATCGATCTGCGCCGCCTCGGTCAGGTAGTCGTAGGCGAGGCGCAGATGCCCCGTCTCCACGGCCATGACCGCCTGGCAGGAGGCCGACAGCGATGAGTCGCGGACGGTGAGGCGTTCGTAGTAGGAGAAGTTGCGCGCCTTGTGCTCGGCGTCGAAGTACGAACCGCACTTGACCATCGCCAGCACCAGGTCCGCCTGTTTGACGACCTGCTTGCGGTAGATGTCGAAGTAGGGGAAGTGAAGCAGGAGTGGGTACTGGTCGGGCCGGGTGGACTCGAAGTCCCACAGTTGGTGCCGGGTGAACCCGGCGTCCTGCTCATGGACGCGCAACTCGTCGTTGTAGGGGATGTTCATGGCGTCGGCGGCGTCCCGCCACGCCGCGCTCTCCTCGTCGTCCACGCCGAGTTCGGCCGCCCGGAGGGCGTGGCGCTCCACGATGTCGGCCGCCGCCAGCAGATTCGTCCGGGCCATCAGGTTCGTGTACGTGTTGTCGTCGGCGACGGCGCTGTACTCGTCGGGGCCGGTGACTCCGTCGATGTGGAACGCGCCGTGGTGGTCGTGGTGGCCGAGGGATCGCCACAACCGCGCCGTCTCCACCAGCAGTTCGACGGCGCAGTCGCGCTCGAACTCCTCGTCGTGGGTGGCGTACAGATAGCCCACCACGGCGTCGGCGATGTCGGCGTTCACATGGAAGGCGGCAGCGCCGGCCGGCCAGTAGGCCGAGCATTCCGACCCCTCGATGGTCCGCCAGGGGAACGCCGCCCCGCGCAGGCCGAGTTGCTCGGCGCGCTCACGCGCCGCCGGCAGGGTGCTCTGGCGCCAGCGCAGGGCCTGGGACACCGCGTCGGGTGAGGTGTAGGTGAGCAGCGGCAGGACGAACGCCTCGGTGTCCCAGAACGCGTGCCCGTCGTAGCCGGATCCGGTCAACCCCTTGGCGGGGATGCCCCGTTGCTCGGCGCGGGCGCCCGCCTGCAGGACATGGAAGAGGGCGAAGCGTACGGCCTGCTGGATCTTCTCGTCGCCCTCCACCTCGACATCGGCGCAGGTCCAGAAGTTGTCGAGATAGGCGTGCTGTTCCTCGGCGAGCCCTTTCCAGCCGACGCTCGCGGCGCCGGCGAGAGCGGCGTCCACCTGGTCGGCGACCGCGGGCAGCGAGCGGGTGCTCGACCAGCCGTACGCGACGATCTTGTCGAGTCGCAGGCTCTTGCCCGGCGCCAGGACGGAGGTGACGGTCAGCCGCGCGATGTCGTCGTCCGACTCGCTCTGTGTGGTGGTCGGTTCGGGCCCGGACACGAAATGGTCCGCCGCCGCCCCGACGCGCAGGCCGCTGCGGCGTGTGGAGTGCACGAGCCGCAGCCGGTTTCCCGACGCGAAGGTCTCCTCCGCCTGGAGCGGCGACTCCAGCGCGACCGCGGCGCGGGGATCGGCGGCGGCGTCAGGCAGTTGCTCGTTGGCCACCAGCTCGGACTGGATGACGATGCGCACCTCGGAGTCGACCGACTCGACCTCGTAGGAGACGGCGGCGACGGCGCGCTGGGTGAAGGACACGAGCCGGCTGGAGCGCACCCGGACGGTGTTGCCGGCAGGTGAGGTCCATTCGCAGACGCGGTGCAGCAGGCCGGTACGCAGGTCGAGCACGCGCTCGTGGGAGCGCAGCTGCCCGTACCGCAGGTCGAACGGTTCGTCGTCGACCAGCAGCCGGATGATCTTGCCGTTGGTGACGTTGATGACGGTCTGGCCGGACTCCGGGTAGCCGTACCCGGCCTCGGCGTACGGCAGGGGGTGCAGTTCGTGGACGCCGTTGAGGTAGGAGCCCGGCAGGCCGTGCGGTTCGCCCTCGTCGAGGTTGCCGCGCCAGCCGATATGGCCGTTGGAGAGCGCGAAGACCGATTCGCTCTGCGGCAGCACGTCGAGGTTGAGTTCCGTCTCACGCAGGGACCAGGGCTCCACGGCGTACATCGAGTCGGTGATCATGCCTGCGGCTCCCGGTCGGCGAGGTCGGCCAGGTCGGTGACGACGGTGTCCGCGCCGTGGGCCCGCAGCGCGTCGGCCTGGCCCACCCGGTCGACGCCGACGACGTACCCGAAGTGTCCGGAGCGGCCCGCCTCCATACCCGCGAGCGCGTCCTCGAAGACGGCGGCGGCCGGCGCCTCGATGTCCAGGTCGTCCGCCGCGGCGAGGAAGGGTGCGGGGTCGGGCTTGCCGGGCAGTCCGCGCTCCGCCGCCACGACGCCGTCGACACGGGTGTCGAAGAGGGCTTCCGCGTCGATGGCCCGCAGGATGTCGCGGCAGTTGGTGCTGGAGGAGACCACGGCCGTGCGCAGTCCGCTCGCCCGGACGGCCCGGATGTATTGCAGCGAACCGTCGTACGCCTCGACACCGCCGGCCTTGATCCTCTTCAGCAGCCGGTCGTTCTTGCGATTGCCGAGGCCCTGGACGGTGGCCCGGTCGGGCGGGTCGTCCGGGGAGCCTTCGGGAATCGTGATGCCGCGCGAGGCGAGAAAGGCGCGTACGCCGTCGGCACGGGGAAGTCCGTCGACGAACTGGCTGTAGTCGCCGACGGCGTCGAACGGGCGGAATCGCGCGCCGTCGCGCTCCCGCAGGAACTCGTCGAAGGTCTCTTTCCAGGCGGCGGCGTGCACGACGGCCGTCTTGGTGATGACCCCGTCGAGGTCGAACAGACAGGCCTTGATCGTGTCCGGGAGGCCGAGCTTCGTCATGCGGCGCACCTTCTCCGTGGAAGAGAGCTGCTCTCCCGGCAATCGTAGGGCGACCTGCCCGCCGTGGCCTCGGCGTTCGGCCGTACGGACGACCCGACCGCCCGCCTCGTCGGAGGAGGGAGAGAGCGTGAGCACCGACAGCGGGGGGTGGTGGTGCCCACTGGCGCGGCCTCACCTCATAGGGTTACGTAGCGCCGGGACCACGGGCTCGACGCCCCTGGCGGCGGCCGACCGACACGATTGGAGTTCGCCGATGGTGCACGACAGGGCCGGGCTGCCCGCACAGCCCGGAGATCTGGTGGACGTGGCGCGGCTGGTGACGGCCTATTACGCGCTGCACCCGGATCCGTCCGAGCCCGCGCAGCGGGTCACCTTCGGTACGTCGGGACACCGCGGCTCCGCCCTCGTGGCGGCGTTCAACGAGGACCACATCGCCGCCACCACGCAGGCCATCTGCGACTACCGGACCCGTCAGGGCACCGACGGGCCGGTGTTCCTGGGTGTCGACACGCACGCCCTGTCCGAGCCCGCGCGGGTCACGGCGCTGGAGGTGCTCGCCGCCAACGGC
Organism: Streptomyces sp. NPDC050433; assembly: GCF_044458565.1. Lineage (NCBI taxonomy): Bacteria > Bacillati > Actinomycetota > Actinomycetes > Kitasatosporales > Streptomycetaceae > Streptomyces > Streptomyces sp. NPDC050433. The sequence continues at coordinate 121,382 of NZ_JBITIB010000025.1, forward strand.
GCCACCGTTCTGATCGACTCGGACGACGGTTACACACCCACGCCCGCCGTGTCGCACGCGATCCTCGTCCACAACCAGGACCGCACCACCGGGCTCGCCGACGGCATCGTGGTCACGCCGTCGCACAACCCGCCGGCCGACGGGGGCTTCAAGTACAACCCGCCCAACGGCGGCCCGGCCGGATCGGACGCCACGTCCTGGATCCAGGACCGCGCCAACGCGCTGATCGAGGCCGGCCTCAAGGAGGTCCGCCGGATTCCGTACGCGCGGGCGCTGGCCGCCGACACCACGGGGCGCCACGACTTCCTCGGCCGGTACGTGGACGACCTGCCGTCCGTCCTGGATCTGGACGCGGTCCGCGACGCCGGGATCCGGATCGGCGCGGACCCGCTCGGGGGCGCCTCGGTCGGGTACTGGGGGCGGATCGCCGAACGGCACCGGCTCGACCTCACGGTGGTGAACCCGCTCGCCGACCCGACCTGGCGGTTCATGACGCTGGACTGGGACGGCAAGATCCGGATGGACTGCTCGTCGCCGCACGCCATGGCCTCGCTGATCGCGCAGCGCGACACGTACACCATCGCCACCGGCAACGACGCCGACGCCGACCGGCACGGGATCGTGACGCCGGACGGCGGTCTGATGAACCCCAACCACTATCTGGCGGTGGCGATCCAGTACCTCTACGCGCACCGCGACGGCTGGCCGGCCGGCACCGGGATCGGCAAGACGCTCGTCTCCTCCTCGATGATCGACCGGGTCGCCGCCGAGCTCGGCCGCACGCTCGTGGAGGTGCCGGTGGGCTTCAAGTGGTTCGTCGACGGTCTGTACGACGGGAGTCTGGGCTTCGGCGGCGAGGAGAGCGCCGGCGCTTCCTTCCTGCGCCGCGACGGGCGGGTGTGGACCACCGACAAGGACGGCATCCTGCTCGCCCTGCTGGCCTCCGAGATCACCGCCGTCACGGGCTCCACCCCGTCCCAGCACTACGCGGCGCTCACCGACCGCTTCGGCGACCCGGCCTACGCCCGCGTGGACGCCCCCGCGACCCGGCAGGAGAAGGCGGTCCTCGCGAAGCTCTCCGCCGACCAGGTCACCGCCGACCACCTGGCGGGCGAGCCGATCACCGCGGTCCTCACCGAGGCGCCCGGCAACGGCGCGGCGATCGGCGGCCTGAAGGTGTGCACCGACAGCGCCTGGTTCGCGGCGCGGCCGTCGGGCACCGAGGACGTGTACAAGGTGTACGCGGAGAGCTTCCGGGGCCCGGAGCACCTGGCTGAGGTGCAGGAGGAAGCGAAGTCCCTGGTGTCGACGGCGCTGGGCTCCGCGGGCTGACGAAACCCCTGGCGGAGCGTCAACTACGTTGCCGGGGGCGGCGGGGCGACCCGTACGGAGAGGTCGTTGTCGACCGTGTAGTACGGACGCACCGTCATCCCGCCGAGGGCGGCGGCCGGGTAGACGAAGACCGCCTTGCGGTCCGCGACGTCGTCCAGCAGACGGGCCACCCGGATGCGGGACGCGCCCGCCTCGGGCCGGACGTACACGTCCCAGATCTCCGCGCCCGCGCCCGCGCCCGCGTCCGCCGCCGCCCCGGCCCCGGCCCCGGCCCCGGGCTGTCCGTGCTCCGCGAGCAGGTCCTGGTAGTCGACGGTGAAGGAGAAGTCCTGGTCCCCCTCGGCCCGCAGCGCGACCTGCCGTACGGCGGCGCCCCGGCCCCGCCGGTGCAGCAGCGCCGCCGCGCCCTCCCCCAGCCGGGGGCCGAACAGCCGCGCCCGTACGGTCATCGACCGGCCGGTGAAGACGATGCGGCCGGCCTCCGCGTGCGAGGCCCGCAGCCAGGTCCGTACGGCGAGCCGGCCGTCCTTGGTGGCGTAGGGGATCCGGACCGCCAGCGGTGTCGCCCGACTGTCGCCGCCGCTGGAGACCAGTGCGCGCAGATCGCGCAGGCCGGGCAGCAGCGGTGTGCGCTCCTGACCGGGCGCCCCCAGGACGTACGCGTCCCAGCGGCCCTCCGCCAGAGCCGGTGCCGTCTCCAGGACGGCCCGCCACTCGTCACCACCGGCGGGCTCCAGCGCGACGACGCGGCCGATCTCCTCCGACTGCCCCTTCTTCGGACGCAGTTGGAGCAGCAGCCGGGGTCGCGCGGAGGCGGGCAGCGGCAGTCGTACGCGTACGACGAAACGCCCCTCCTCGTCCACGGCCGCGTCCGCGCGGGGCTTGCCAACCGGTTCGTGTCCGCTGTTCTCGTCACTCATCGCTGCGCCTTCCTTACGGTCCTCAAGACGCTGCCGGCCGCGACGAGCACGGTGTCCTTGGCCGCGTAACTCCCGCTCACCAGGGCGTGATCCGTGCCGCGCGCCGGTGGCCGGCCCTCGTTCTTGGCCGCCAGCAGTTCCTCGAACAGCCGCTCCGCCTGGGCCACGACGGGGCCGGGGGCGTAGCGCCGGGAGTTGTCGAGCGCGGCGCGGCCCATCCGGCGGCGCAGTTCGTCGTCGCGTACGAGGTCCAGCAGCGCGCCGGCGAGCGCGTCGCGGTCGCCGACGGGGACCAGCCGGCCGTCCTCGCCGGGGGCGATGATCTCGCCGGGGCCGTACTCGCAGTCGGTGCTCACGACGGGCAGTCCGCAGCGCATCGCTTCGACGATGGTCATGCCGAACGGCTCGAAGTTGGAGGTCGCGGCGCCGATCGAGGCCTTGACCCACTCGGCCTCCATCGGGGTCACGGCACCCATCAGGAAGACGCTGTTGTACAGCCCGAGCCGGTCGATGAGCGCGCGCAGCCGCTCGTGTTCCTCGCCCTTGCCGTAGATGCGCAGCTGCCAGTCGGGCCGCTCGGCGGCGACGTCGGCGAACGCCTCGATGAGCAGGTCGAACCGCTTGACCGGCACCAGCCGCCCCGCGGCCATCACGACGCGCTCGGCGCCGTCCGCCGGCGGGAGGGTCGGGGCCGGGACGCTGTTGGGGAGCGCCTGCACCCGGACGCCGGGCAGCCGCATCTTGCGCCGGTAGTTGGCGGCGTCGGCCTCCGTGACGGGGGTGAGCGCGTCCAGGCGCGGATAGACCCGGCGCAGCGCGTTGCGCAGGCGCGGCGGGTGGTTGTTCAGCGTGAGGTGCTCCTGCCCGACGCGTACCGTCCGTGCGGGAGCCTGGAGGGCGAGGTGCACGTTGAGGCCGGGGCGGGTGCCGATGGCGACGTCGGCGTCGAGCGACGCCAGCGCCTCGCCGATGCGCTCGTCGGTGAGCGCGCTGTACTGCCGGTAGCGGTACTCGGACGAGGGGAAGATCTTCGCCGGTGTCAGATGCCGCGGGTCGTTCTTCTCGTGGCGCAGGTCCACCAGGGGCCGCAGCCGCACGCGCGGGTCGAGCGTGAGATTCGGCCGCTCCCGGTGCCGGAGAGCCGAGATGATCTCCACGTCGTGCCGATCAGCCAGCGCACGGGCCAAGTTGAACGTGGTGGTGATCGTCCCTCCTATCCCGTACGCGTTGTGTATGAGAAATGAGATCTTCATGCCGTGCATGACGGGTTTGGCATGCGGAAGGTTGCCTGCGTAACCCTTCGTAAAGCAGAAAGGTCCCCTGTCGTAACCTCATCAGCTGACGCGCCGTCGGACCCGGTCCGCCCGAGTCAGCGGCTGGATCATTTGCCGTATTCCGCTGTTTTACCGGCAATACGATCGGGAAAGCGGCCCTGTGCACCGCCCCCTCACCGCTGTCGAAGCGGCACATCAAGGAGTCTCCATGAACGCGGTCCCCGACATCACGCTCAACAACGGCGTGAAGATCCCCCAACTCGGCTTCGGCACCTTCCAGATCCCGCCGGCCGACACCCGTGAGGCGACGCTGACCGCGCTGGAGATCGGCTACCGGCACATCGACACCGCGCAGATGTACGGCAACGAGAAGGAGGTCGGCCAGGCGGTCCGGGACTCCGGGCTCGACCGCGACGACATCTTCGTGACCAGCAAGCTGAACAACCCCTTCCACGATCCCGCCGACGCCCACGCCGCCTTCGATCAGAGCCTCGTGGACCTCGGGCTGGGCCATCTCGACCTCTTCCTGATCCACTGGCCGCAGGCGGGCATCGGGAAGTTCGTGGAGACGTGGAAGGCGCTGGAGGAGATCTACCGGTCCGGGCGGGTCAGGGCCATCGGGGTCTCCAACTTCCAGCCGAACCATCTGCGCCGCATCATGGACGGCTCCGTCGTCGTGCCCGCCATCAACCAGATCGAGGTACACCCGTATCTCATCCAGGACGAGGTCAGGGCGTTCGACACCGAGCAGGGCATCGCCACCGAGGCCTGGGCGCCCATCGCCAAGGGCAAGGTCCTCACCGACCCGGTCATCGTCCGCATCGCGAACGACGTCGGCCGTACGCCCGCGCAGGTGGCTCTCCGCTGGGCCCTCCAGCGCGGCGACATCGTCTTCCCGAAGTCGGTGACCCGCGCGCGGGTCGAGGAGAACTTCGGTCTGTTCGACTTCGAGTTGAGCAACGCCGACATCGCGGAGATCTCGGCGCTGAACCGCGACGAGCGGACCGGCCCCCACCCCGACCAGGTCAACGGCTGAGGGCCGGCCCGCCGCCCGGTCTGTGACGTGTGTTCCAACTCCGCAACTCTGGGCGGAGAACGGCCGGTGAGTACGGCAAGATCGGTCGTATGACCGAACAACGGGGCAGCGCACCGCAGAGCGCCACGGACGAGACGATCGCGGCCCTGGCGGTCCGCCTCCGCGCGGCGGACACCGGCGGCTGGACGTCGGACGCGACACGGGCGGTGGTCGTCCGGCTCGGCTGGGGCTGGAGCGACAGTCCCACCGTGGCGACCGGCCGCTCCACCGGCGACGCGCGGCTGCGGCCCACCGGGAAGTACGAGGAGCGGCACGTGGCCGGGGAGGCGTACGTCGAACTGGCCATCCCCGTACGGCACGCCGAGCCGGACGCCGCCTCCCAGGCGGAGGCGTTCCGGCTGGTCAAGGAGGAACTGACCGCCGCGCTCGGCGAGGCGTCGATCATGGGCGTGCACGGCAGGCTGGCGCCGTTCGCCCGCGCCGTACCGGGCTGGGGCTCCCCGTACCTGCGCTGGCGGGGCGAGTCGGACACGCTCGAACTGCGCGCGGGGCCGACCGGGCCCGAGCTGGTCCTCCAGCCCACCGACCCGGCCGAGAACTGGTTCGTACGCCAGGGTTACGACGACGAGTTGGCGATCACCGGCTTCTTCGGGTTCCGGCCCGACGCGTCGAACGGCGGCCTGACCTTCCCCGGCGGCTGGCGGGCCCGCAGCTGGGAGGCGATGACCAGGGCGCTCGCGGCCTTCCTGACAACGCTGCCGGCCGAGACGACCGCGCTCCGGACGCCGATGTGGATGCCGATCTACGGCCGGATCGAGGGCAAGGGCGCCCCGATCCTCTTCGACATCGACTGCGGTGACCGGCTGATGCTCGCCTCCTTCGCGGACGAGTCCGTCGACCCGGTGTCGCTGGGCTGGGGCACGGCGGCCGAGTACCCGACGACCGGCCGGCCATGGCCCGACGCCACATGTCCCCGGCTGCGCATCGACGCGGGCGGTCCCGGTGAGCCCTCCGGGCAGGCGCTGGCCGAGACGATCGTGGCGACGGCCCGCGCGATGGGTGTGGAGTCCCCCGAGGACCTGCTCATCGGCTCCGAGGCCGGGGACATGGGGACGTACGGGGTGACGTTCTACGGTCTGGGTCTGCCGATGGCCTGAGCCTTTCAGGAGGTGGCCGAGGTGGCCGCAGGTGGCCGCCGCCCGACCACCGCGAACCGATCAACTCGCGGGCGCTGTGGCAGACTTCTCCGGGCGGCGATCACGCCGGGGAAGCCCGGCGACGCGCGCCCGAACACGTCGTGCCGCCTCCCGTCGCACCGCCACGCACCCACCGGAGTCCCATATGACGGCAGGCATCCCCAAGCCCCAGGTCGACACCAGCAAGCCGCACCCCGCGCGGGTCTACGACTGGCTGCTCGGGGGCAAGGACCACTACGACGTCGACCGCCAGGTGGGCGAGCGGCTGCCGGCCGAGTCGAGGGACGGCGCCCGCCAGAACCGGGCGTTCATGCACCGGGCGGCGGCGTGGCTGGCCGGCACCGGCGTCACCCAGTTCCTGGACATCGGCACCGGCATCCCGACCGAACCCAATCTGCACCAGATCGTGCAGGGCATCGCGCCGACGGCCCGGATCGTCTACGCGGACAACGACCCCATCGTGCTGCGCCACGCCGAGGCCCTGCTCGTCAGCACCTCCGAAGGCACGACCGACTACATCCAGGCCGATGTGCGCGATCCGCAGGAAATACTGCGGTACGCCCGCGCCACCCTGGACTTCGACCGGCCGATCGCGCTGTCGCTCATCGCGCTCATGCACTTCGTCCCCGACGACCAGGGCCCGTACGACATCGTCTCCAGCCTGGTGGACGTACTCCCGTCCGGCAGCTATCTGGTGCTGTCGCACGCCGCGTCCGACCTGGTGCCCGAACTGTCGGACAAGGTCGTCGCGGAGTACGCGAAGGGCGGCATCACGCTGGGGTTCCGCACCCACTCCGGGGTCGGCCGGTTCTTCGACGGGCTCGAACTGATCGAGCCCGGACTGGTCACGGCGCCCGCGTGGTTCAAGGAAGCGGACGTCCCCACGGACGAGATGAGCGGCATCTACGCGGGCGTGGCTCGTATCCCGTAACGCTGAGGCGCCTTCTCGATCCGCGTGGCGGCGAGGCCGGGTCGCTGCACCGGTGCACGGGCCGCCCCGGCTTACGCTGCGGTGGCCCGACCGCCGTCGACGTGAGAACGAGGTGCCGCACGATGCCGACGACCATGCGCAAGTGGGCATGGCTGCCAGTTCTGGCCGTCGGGCTTGGGCTGTATTTCCTGGTGCAGGCCACGCTGGTGGACACCGGCAACGTCAACTACGTACCGTCCATGATCCTGTTGGGCGCGGTCGTCGTCCCGCTCTCCTTCCTCACCTTCGTCGCCGGGCACACGGGCGAGTGGCAGGTCGGGCCGTTCGTGCTGGGGACCGCGGCGCTGTTCGGCGGCGTGGTCGGGATCGTGACCGCCGGACGGCTGGAGTTCGGCACCCTTAGCGGCCTGGGCGCGTCGACCCTGATCGGCATCGGCCTGATCGAGGAGTCGTGCAAGCTCATCGTCCCGGTGCTGATCCTGATCTGGCAGTGGCGGCGGGGCACCGTGCACGTCGGGGACGGGCTGCTGATCGGGGTCGCGGCGGGTATGGGTTTCGCCGCGCTGGAGACCATGGGGTACGCGTTCACGGCGCTGCTGGCGTCCCAGGGGGACATCGGCGACGTCGAGCAGACGCTGTTGCTGCGCGGACTGACGTCGCCCGCCGCGCACATGGCGTGGACCGGGGTCATCTGCGGCGCGCTGTGGGGGGCCGTGGTGGCACGGTGGTCCCTCGCGGCCACGGTACGACTCGTCATGACCTTCGTGCTCGCGGTCGCCCTGCACGCGCTCTGGGACGGTGTCACCGGACGGTTCACCTATTTCCTGCTGGCCGCCGTCTCGCTGAGCTGGCTCCTCTTGGAACTCCACCGGAACGACACCCTGTCCTGGAGGGGCCCGGCCGCGGACGAAACACGCGTACGGCGGCCATGAGCGGGCACTACGTTGGTGCCATGTACTCGACTCAGGTCTCCCGGCTGGTCCGAGCCCCGCGTGCCGCCGTCTACCGCGCGCTGGTGGCCGCGGACTCCGTCGCGAAGTGGCGGGCGCCTGAAGGAATGCGCACGCAGGTGCACGAATTCGACGGCCGTGAGGGCGGCCGGTTCCGTATCTCGCTCATCTACGACGCACCGACGGACACCGGGAAGTCGGCGCCGCAGACCGACACGTACCACGGGCACTTCGAACGGCTCGTGCCGGACGAACAGGTCGTGGAGGTCATCGAGTTCGAGACCACCGACGCCGCGATGAGGGGCACGATGACCATGACGACCACGCTCACGGACGTCGACGGCGGTACGGAAGTCCTGATGGTGCACGAGGGGGTCCCCGACGCGGTGCCGGTGGCCGACAACGAGATGGGCACCCGCATGTCGCTGGACAATCTCGCCGGGCTCGTCGAGGGGGACCGGCACACCGGGTCCGCCTGAGGGCGCGCGCCCTACGAACGGCGACCCGGTTTGCCGCGCCTGCCGCTCTTGGCGCCCCCGCTCTTGGCACCGCCGCCGCGCGGGTTGCTCCGCGGATTCTTGCCCGTCGACTTGCCGACGGTGCGCTTGGCCGCCGGTTTGGGCTTGGCCTTCGCCGCCGGCTTCTCCTGCGCCGGAGCCGGCCGTCGGCCCCGCGAGCTGTTGACGGTGCGCCCCCGGACGATCCCGATGAACTCCTCGACCAGGTCGGTGGTCCGCTCCTCCGGCCACGACAGCGCGATGCGCGACTCGGGGACGTCGGAGACCGGCCGGTAGGTGAGGTCCTTGCGGTGGTGCAGCCGGGCGAGCGACTGCGGTACGACGAGGAGTCCCACGCCCGCCGCCACCAGCGCGACGGCGTCCGCCGTCGTGGCCGGCCGCTCGTTGGCCGGCCGGCCGGGCAGGCGCCCCTCCCAGTCGAGGCTGTCGTCGAGGGGGTGCAGCACGATGTCGTCGGCCAGATCGGCAGCGGACACCTCGTCCACCGCCGCCACGAGGTGATCCTTCGGGACGACGACCACGGTCGTCTCGGTGTAGAGCGGAATCGCGCTGAGGTCGGTCCGGTCGACCGGCAGCCGTACGAATCCCGCGTCGGCGTCGCCGGCGCGCAGCGTGGCGGCCACGTCGGCCGCGGGCACCGCGGTCAGGGTCAGCGGGATGTCGGGCAGCCGCTCGTTCCAGATCCGCACCCACTTGGTGGGGGTCACCCCCGGCACGTACGCGAGCCGGAACGTGGGGGACGCGAGGGGTACCTCCGAGCCAGTCACCTGGCCAGGCTACCGGCCGTGGTCCGGGGGCCCGTACGCGCTCGATAGTCTGGGCACCATGACGTCGCACCAGACCACCCAGACGATGAAGCCCGCCACGGCGGCGAAGAAACTGGGTGTGTACCTTGAGGCCACCCCCGCCGATTTCCAGGAGGGTGTCGTCTCGCGCAGCGAGTTGAACGCGCTTCAGGCCGATCCTCCCGAGTGGCTGCGGGAACTGCGGCGCGACGGCCCGCACCCCCGGCCGGTGGTCGCGGCCAAGCTGGGCGTCTCCATCGCGGGTCTGGCCCGTGGTGGTGTGACGGAGGCCCTCACGACGGAGCAGATCGACGCGCTCAAGGAGGAGCTTCCCGCGTGGCTGCGGCGGGAGCGTGCCACGCAGGCGGAGGTGCGGAAGGAAGCGGCTCGCATCAAGGAGAAGAACGCGGAGCGGGACGCCCAGCCCCGCCGGGCGCGCTCCTGAGCGGCGGCGGGGCAGGGTGGTCGTACGGCGACGGGGGCCCGCCCCCGGGGGGGGGCCCCCCCGGCGAGACCAGCACAGCAAGGATACAGCGAACGGCCACCGCCCCGCGGCGAAAGAGCGGTCGAGACAAGGGAAAAACATAGCACGAAA
>NZ_JBITIB010000026.1:0-130843 GCF_044458565.1 Streptomyces sp. NPDC050433
GGGGCGCCGGCCCGCGGGGGGCCGGCTGGGCCGGCGCGGCGGTCGGGGCCCCCCCCGGCCCCGTGCGCATTCCCGGGCGTCCACCGGGTTACCGGGGGGGCCCCCCCGCGGGGGGGCCCACCGCCTTTCACCGTCTCGTCACGAGCGCGGGACCGCGATCAGCTGAAGGAGTCGCCGCACGCGCAGGAGCCGGAGGCGTTGGGGTTGTCGATCGTGAAGCCCTGCTTCTCGATCGTGTCGACGAAGTCGATGGAGGCACCACCGAGGTACGGGGCGCTCATCCGGTCGGTGACGACCTTGACGCCGCCGAAGTCCTTCACGACGTCGCCGTCCAGCGAGCGCTCGTCGAAGAACAGCTGATAACGGAGACCGGAACAGCCGCCGGGCTGGACCGCGACGCGCAGCGCGAGGTCGTCCCTGCCTTCCTGGTCGAGCAGGGCCTTGACCTTGCCCGCGGCGGCGTCGGACAGGAGGATGCCGTCGCTCACGGTGGTGGTCTCGTCCGATACGGACATCTGCTTCTCTCCCGAGGTGGGGCCTCCCCGCCGGGGCAGGGGAAGTGCGGACTCATTGCCGACAGCTACAACCGTCACGGCCGCGGATTCATTCCGGGCCCCGCCGCTCGCCTCGTCTGTCGTTCGTGCTCGGTGGGTCCCCTTCATGCTCGCACACCGGGCCCGAGAGGGGCACGGGTCACGTTCACGGGAACGCGTCACATCGACGCTATCGACATCGTCAAAGTGACGTGAAGGGGTTATCATAGATAATGTCATTTAGACGAGAAGGCTCTCCGCAGAGAAGAAAGGGTGCGTGACGTGACCACGGCCCAACCCCGTCAGGATCTCGCAGTCCAGCCGACGCCTCTCGCCCTGCTCCTGCTCGGCCGCGAGGCCGACCCCCGGAGCGAGCGCGGTGTGGAGTGCCCCGGTGACCTGCCGTCGCCGTCAGACCCGGATCTGGTCGAACGCGCCCGCGCGGCGAAGGAGAAGCTCGGCGAGAAGGTCTTCATCCTCGGCCACCACTACCAGCGCGACGAGGTCATCCAGTTCGCCGACGTGACCGGGGACTCGTTCAAGCTCGCCAAGGACGCCGCCGCGCGCCCCGAGGCCGAGTACATCGTCTTCTGCGGCGTCCACTTCATGGCCGAGTCGGCGGACATCCTGACGGCCGACGACCAGAAGGTCGTCCTGCCGGATCTGGCCGCGGGCTGCTCCATGGCGGACATGGCGACGGCCGAACAGGTCGCCGAGTGCTGGGACGTACTGACCGACGCGGGCATAGCCGAGCGGGTCGTACCCGTGTCGTACATGAACTCCTCCGCCGACATCAAGGCCTTCACCGGCAAGCACGGCGGCACCATCTGCACCTCGTCCAACGCCGAGCGGGCCCTCAACTGGGCCTTCGAGCAGGGCGAGCAGGTCCTCTTCCTGCCCGACCAGCACCTGGGGCGCAACACGGCCGTCCGGGACCTGGGGCTGTCCCTGGAGGACTGTGTCCTCTACAACCCGCACAAGCCGAACGGCGGTCTGACCGCCGAGGAGCTGCGGAACGCGAAGATGATCCTGTGGCGCGGGCACTGCTCCGTGCACGGCCGCTTCTCGCTGGACTCGGTCAACGACGTCCGTGAGCGGATCCCCGGAGTGAACGTGCTGGTCCACCCGGAGTGCAAGCACGAGGTGGTCTCCGCCGCCGACCACGTGGGGTCGACCGAGTACATCATCAAGATGCTGGAAGAGGCGCCGGCCGGCTCGAAGTGGGCGATCGGCACCGAGCTGAATCTGGTCCAGCGGCTGGCGAACCGGTTCGCCGCCGACGGCAAGGAGATCGTCTTCCTCGACAAGACGGTGTGCTTCTGCTCCACGATGAACCGCATCGATCTGCCGCACCTGGTGTGGGCGCTCGAATCGCTCGCCGAGGGCAAGGAGATCAACCGGATCCAGGTCGAGAAGGAGACGGCGGACTTCGCCCAGCTGGCGCTGGAGCGGATGCTCGCACTGCCGTAGGCGGTGAGCTCCAGGGAGCAGCGGTAAGGGGCGCCCGCCAATGGCGGACGCCCCTTACTCATTTACTGCTCCGGACCTCGGTCAGACGTTGACCGGCTCCGGCGACGGCACGTCGGTACGCGGCGGCGTACCGTCGCCGCCGTCCCCGCCGCCCGACTTCGCCGCACGCTTCGCCGCCTTCTTCTTGGCCCGGCGCTCCTTGCGGAGCTCGACCATCGAGTAGAGCGTCGGGACCAGCAGCAGCGTCAGGAGCGTCGACGTCAGCAGACCGCCGATCACCACCACGGCCAGCGGCTGGCCGATGAAGCCACCCTCGCCGGTGATCCCGAGCGCCATCGGAAGCAGCGCGAAGATCGTGGCCAGCGCGGTCATCAGGATCGGGCGCAGTCGGTGCCTGCCGCCCTCGACGACCGCCTCGACCACGCCGAGCCCCTGCGACCTGTACTGGTTGATCAGGTCGATCAGCACGATCGCGTTGGTCACCACGATGCCGATCAGCATCAGCATGCCGATCATCGCCGGCACACCCAGCGGTGTACCGGTGACCAGCAGCAGACCGATCGCGCCGGTCGCCGCGAACGGGATGGAGACCAGCAGGATCATCGGCTGGACCAGCGACCTGAACGTGCCCACCAGCAGCATGAACACGATCGCGACGGCCGCCAGCATGGCGAGCCCCAGCTGGAGGAACGCCTCGTCCTGGTCCTCGGACACACCGCCGATGGAGGCGGTCGCCCCCTCCGGCAGGTCGAGCGCGCTGATCTTCGACTGGAGCGTGGTGCCGACCGCGCCGGTGTTGTCACCGACCGGCCTCGCGGTGATCGTCGCGGCCCTGGAGCCGTCGATCCGGGTCATCGACAGCGGACCCGGCGCGAGCTTCACATCGGCGATCTGACCGAGCTTCACGCCGCCGAGCGGCAGCGCCTTCAGCTCGGCGATCGTCTTGGCGGGCTTGGCGGACGTGACGTACACGTCGCGCTCGGTGTCACCGAGGATCGCCTTGCCCGACGGCGTACCGCGCACGGCCTGGCCGACGGCCATCCCGAGCGTGGTCTCGTTGAACCCGGCGTCGGCGGCCTTGTCGTTGGCCTTGACCGAGATACGCGGGATGCTCTGCGCCAGGTCGCTCTGGACGTCGGTGACGTCGTCGATGCCGGCGACCTCGTCCCGTACCTGCTCGGCGGCCTTCGCCAGGGTCTTGGCGTCGGACGCCTTGACGACGACGCTCAGGTCCTGGCTGCCGAAGCCGTCGCCGGCCGAGATGGTCGTCTCACCGATGCCGTCCAGCTCGCCGAGGGCCTTGTCGATGGCGTCGCTGGTCCCCTCGTACGTCCCCGAGTCCTTCAGCGTCACCTGGTAGGACGCCTGGTTGGCACCGGTACCGCCGCCGAACGCCGCCATGAAGCCGGAGGAGCCGACGGTGACCTGGTAGTCCTTGATCTCGTCGAAGCCGGCGAGCGTCTTCTCGACCTTCTGCGCCGCCGCGTCGGCCGCCTCCAGGCTGGTGCCCGGCGCCAACTCCTGCTTGACGGTGAGGACTTCCTGCTCGCCCTGGTCGAAGAAGTTGGTCTTGAGCAGCGGCGCCATGGCGAACGTACCGAGCAGGATCACGAACGCCAGGACGACGCTGGTGATCCGGCGGCGGGTCGCGAAGCGCAGCACCCTGACGTACAGCCGCTGCATCCGGCTGTTGGACTCCTTCTCCTCCGCGATCCGGCGGGCCTCGGCGGGGTCGATCCCGCGTACGGCCTTCGGGGCGCGCAGGAACCAGTACGAGAGCACGGGGACCACGGTGAGCGAGACGAGCAGCGAGGCCAGCAGGGCCGCCGTGATCGTCAGCGAGAACGAGCCGAACAGCTCGCCCACCATGCCGCCCACGAGGCCGATCGGCAGGAACACCGCGACCGTGGTGAGCGTGGAGGCGGTGACCGCGCCCGCGACCTCCTTGACCGCGGAGGTGATCGCGAACTCGCGCTCCTCGCCGTAGCCCAGGTGCCGCTTGATGTTCTCCAGGACCACGATCGAGTCGTCGACGACACGGCCGATCGCGATGGTGAGCGCGCCGAGCGTGAGCATGTTGAGCGACAGGTCGCGGGTCCACAGCACGATCAGCGCGAGGACGACGGAGAGCGGGATGGAGACCGCCGTGACCAGCGTCGAGCGGATCGAGGCCAGGAAGACCAGAATCACGAGCACCGCGAAGAGCAGACCGAGCGCGCCCTCGGTCGTCAGACCGGAGATCGACTTGGAGACCGCCGGGCCCTGGTCGCTGACCACGGTCAGGTCGGCGCCTTCGCCGAGGTCCTTGCGGAGGTCCGGCAGCTTGTCCTTGACGGCGTCGGAGATGGCGACGGCGCTGCCGTCCTTGTCCATGGTGGCCATCACGGCGAGGCTGGGCTCGCCGTTCGTGCGGGTCAGGGACGTCGCCTCGGACGGCTCCTGCTCGACGCTCGCGATGTCACCGAGGCGTACGGGGGCACTGCCCTGCTCCCCGCCACCCTGCCCTGCGGCGCCCGGCTGCGGACCGCCGACCCGCAGGTCCTCGATCTGCTTCAGCGAGGTGAAGCCGCCGCCGACCTGCACGGTGCGGCTCTTGCCGTCCTCGGAGAACGAGCCCGCGGGGAGAGTCGCGCCGCCCGCCTTCAGCGCCTCCGAGAGCGCCATGGAGTTGAGGCCCGCGGCTGCGAGCTTCTTCTCGTCGGGGGTGACGGAGACCTGGAGGTCCCTGACACCGTCGATGGTGACCTGGGCGACGCCGTCGATGTCCTCGAGCGCCGGGACGACCGTACGCTCCAGCCGGTCGGCGAGCGCCTGCTGGTCCTCGCCGGAGGAGGCGGCGAGGACGACGGTCGGGATGTCGTCCGTGGAGCCGGCGATGACCTGCGGGTCGACATCCTCGGGCAGCTGCGCGCGGGCGCGGTTCACGGCCTGCTGGATGTCGGCGACCAGCTGTTTCGAGTCATCTCCGCCGAAGTCGAAGCTGGCCATGATCACGGCGTTGCCCTCGCTCGCCGTGGAGGTGACGCCGGTGATCCCGTCGACGGCCTCGATGGAGGCCTCGATCGGTTCGACGACCTGCTTCTCGACCACATCGGGCGAAGCGCCCTGGTAGGGGGCGAGAACCGAGACCATCGGAAGTTCGATGGAGGGCAGCAGCTGCTGCTTGAGCTGGGGGATCGCGATGGCTCCGAAGACAATCGCGATGATCGATATCAGCCCTATCAGGGCCCGTTGCGCGAGGCTGAATCTGGACAGCCAGGACATGGGGTCTCTCTCCTGTGGTGTACGCGTGCAGAAGGGCGCAGGGGCCCTTCTATACGATCTGCCATCCGAGAGTGCCGATCGGGCGACCCGAGGGCGATTTCCTTACGGGCCGCATACCGCGCCTGGAGTACGCAACGGCGGGTGCCTACTCCACCCTTGGACGTACCAGGCCCGATTCGTAGGCGATTACCACCAATTGGGCCCTGTCCCGCGCCCCCAGTTTGGCCATGGCCCGGTTGACATGAGTCTTGACAGTGAGCGGGCTGACCACCAGACGCTCCGCGATCTCGTCGTTCGAGTGGCCGCCGGCGACGAGGACGAGGACCTCGCGCTCGCGCACCGTCAGGGCGGCCAGCCGCTCCGAGTACGCCGCCGAGTCGGGTCCCTCGTCCGCGCTGCCGCCCTGCGCCAGGAAGGTCGCGATGAGCCCCTTCGTCGCGACGGGCGACAGCAGCGCCTCACCGGCGGCGGCGATCCGGATGGCGTTGAGGAGTTCTTCGGGCTCGGCCCCCTTGCCGAGGAAGCCGGAGGCACCTGCCCGCAGCGACTGCACCACGTACTCGTCGACCTCGAAGGTCGTCAGCATGACCACCCGCACCCCGTCCAGCTCCGGGTCGGCGCTGATCATGCGGGTGGCGGCGAGACCGTCCGTACCGGGCATCCGGATGTCCATCAGGACGACGTCGGCCTTCTCGGAACGGGCCAGCGCCACGGCCTGGGCCCCGTCGGCCGCCTCGCCCACGACCTCCATGTCCGGCTCCGAGTCCACCAGCACCCGGAACGCGCTGCGCAGCAGTGTCTGGTCATCGGCCAGCAGCACCCTGATCGTCATCTGTCCTCCCCCGTACGCGCCTTGACCGGCAGTATCGCCTGCGTACGGAAGCCGCCCCCGTAGCGGGGGCCCGCGGTGAGGGTGCCGCCGAGGGCGGTGACACGCTCCCGCATACCGAGAAGGCCGTGGCCGCTGCCGTCGGCGGGCTCGCCGGTGCCCGTGCCGTTGTCCAGGACGGTGACCTCGACGGTCGGGCCGACCCGTACGACACTCACCTCGGCCTTCGCGCCGGGCCCCGCGTGCTTGCGCACATTGGTCAGCGCCTCCTGGATGATGCGGTACGCCGCGAGGTCGACGGCGGCGGGCAGACGCGCCTCCGCATCGGCTCGGGCCACCTCGACGGGGAGCCCCGCGTGCTGGAAGGTGCCGACGAGTTCGTCGAGGAGCGCGAGGCCGGGGGCCGGTTCGGTGGGAGCGGCCGGGTCGCCGGACTGGCGGAGCAGGCCGACGGTGGCGCGCAGTTCGCTGAGCGCGGAGCGGCTGGCCTCGCGTACGTGCGCCAGTGCCTCCTTGGCCTGGTCGGGGCGCTTGTCCATGACGTGCGAGGCGACTCCCGCCTGGACGTTGACCAGCGCGATGTGGTGCGCGACGACGTCGTGCAGGTCGCGGGCGATCCGCAGCCGCTCCTCCGCGACCCGGCGGCGCGCCTCCTCCTCGCGGGTGCGTTCCGCGCGCTCGGCGCGCTCCCGTATGGCGTCGATGAAGGCGCGGCGGCTGCGTACCGCGTCTCCGGCGGCGCCGGCCATACCGGTCCAGGCGAAGATGCCGAGGTTCTCCTGCGTGTACCAGGGGGTGGGTCCGGACAGCATCGCGGCGACCGTCAGCGTGGCCATGGTGGCCAGGCCGACGCGCCAGGTGGTGGGGCGGTCGGTGCGCGAGGCGACGGTGTAGAGGGCGACGACGGTGCTCATCGCGACCGGCGAGGCCGCGTCGCTGGCCAGCAGCTCGGCGACACTCACGGCACCGGTGAAGGCGAGCACGGGGAAGGGGTTGCGGCGCCGGAGGACGAGGGCGCCCGCCCCGAGGACCATCAGGACCACGCTGCGCAGACCGGGGGCCTCCTGGTCGAACGCGGGCAGCGCGTTGTGGCGGGGGCGCGGGTCGGCGAGCGCGCCGATCAGCATGCACACGAGCACGGCCGCGGCCAGCCCGGCGTCGAACGCGAGGGGGTGGGCTCGCAGCCAGCTCCTGACGCGGTCGAAGCCGGTTCCGAGTGAGGTCACAACCGAACGGTACGGCGTACGGCGCCGTACGGATGCGATCCGGTCACCGGCAGTCCACCCCGGCACGCTCCGGAGGGTCTTCCCAAGAACACCGCCGGCCGGGCACAGCACGATGCCCCGTGCGGTGGCACGGGGCATCGGGAGTGCCGGAGCGTGGTGCGGGGCGGGGCCGGAGGGATCAGGGGGACGGGATCAGACCGTCGTCGCTGAGCAGTGCGCGCACTTCTTCGAGCGTGGCACCCGGAGCGGGCAGAATCAGCCCCGACGGCTCCAGGGAGTCGTCGGGCACCGGCTCGCCCAGCTCGCGCACCTTGCCCAGGAGCGCGTGGAAGGTCCGGCGGAATCCGTCCTCGTCAGCCGCGTTGATCTCGGCGAGAAGTTCGTCGTCGAGCTTGTTCAATTCGGCCAGGTGACTGTCCCCGAGCTTCACCTGGCCCTCCCCCATGATCCGTACGATCATGACGCGCCCTTAGCTCTTGTCGAATTTGTTCGGAGTCCCCGAGGACTGCGAGTCGCCCTGCTTCTGGTCGGCCGCACCGCCCTCGATGGCCTGCTGCGACGACGAACCGCCCGCCAGCTCGGCCTTCATCCGCTGAAGCTCCAGCTCCACATCCGTACCACCGGAGATCCGGTCCAGCTCCGCGGCGATGTCGTCCTTCGCCAGCCCGGAGTGGTCGTCCAGGGCACCGGAGGCCAGCAGCTCGTCGATCGCGCCGGCCCGCGCCTGGAGCTGCGCGGTCTTGTCCTCGGCACGCTGGATGGCCATGCCGACGTCGCCCATCTCCTCGGAGATGCCCGAGAAGGCCTCCCCGATCCGGGTCTGCGCCTGCGCGGCCGTGTAGGTCGCCTTGATGGTCTCCTTCTTCGTACGGAAGGCGTCGACCTTGGCCTGGAGGCGTTGGGCCGCGAGAGTGAGCTTCTCCTCCTCGCCCTGCAGCGTGGTGTGCTGCGTCTCCAGATCGCTGACCTGCTGCTGGAGGGCGGCGCGGCGGGACAGCGCCTCACGCGCCAGATCCTCGCGGCCGAGCGCCAGCGCCTTGCGGCCCTGGTCCTCCAGCTTGGTGGACTGGCCCTGGAGCTGGTTCAGCTGCAGTTCCAGCCGCTTGCGCGACGTGGCCACATCGGCGACGCCGCGGCGCACCTTCTGAAGCAGCTCGAGCTGCTTCTGGTACGAGTAGTCGAGGGTTTCGCGCGGATCCTCAGCCCTGTCCAGGGCCTTGTTGGCCTTCGCGCGGAAGATCATCCCCATACGTTTCATCACACCGCTCATGGGCTTCGCGCGCCCCCTTCTGACGGACTCCGGATCCAGCACTCCTACAGAACCCACAGTACGGGCCCTGCCTCTATTACCGCACTGTTCGGGCACGGATGGGCTCATCCCCAAGGACGACTGGCCCCCGTGCCGCTCCGGCGCAGGGAGTAGGTGATCTTCGGGGGCAGTGGGGGCTTAAGTCCCCTCTGCACCAGTACAGACGTCCGCCGTTGCCGGATCGTTCCCCTCCGGGGTGGGTCGGCCGGACATCACCCCGTACCCTTGTGCTTTGTGTTCCGTAGCCGCTCCAAGGACGAGAAGGCCCCCACCGGCAAGGTGACGGCGGACCTCTCCACACAGACCCGTGACCCGCAGGCCCCGAAGGGCCGCCCGACCCCCAAGCGCAGCGAGGCCCAGACGCAGCGCCGCCGCGCCTCGACGGCGCCGACCGACCGCAAGTCGGCGATGAAGAGACAGCGCGAGGCCCGCCGGATAGATCTGGCGAAGCAGCGCGAGGCGCTGGCCAGTGGCGACGAGCGTTATCTGCCGGCCCGCGACAAGGGGCCGGTGCGCCGCTTCGTCCGCGACTACGTGGACGCGCGCTTCTGCATGGCCGAGTTCTTCCTGCCGCTCGCGGTGATCATCCTCGTACTGAGCATGGTCCGCGTCGGCCAGCTGCAGAACATCGCGCTGCTGCTCTGGCTCGGCATCATCGTGCTGATCATCGTCGACTCCATCGGCATCTGGATCCGGCTGAAGAAGCAGCTCGCCGTGCGCTTCCCGAACGAGCCCAAGCGCGGCGCCGTCGCCTATGCCCTGATGCGTACGCTCCAGATGCGCCGGCTGCGCCTGCCGAAGCCGCAGGTCAAGCGCGGGGACCGGCCCTGAGCACTGGGGCATCCGGCTTCACGGGAGGATCCGCCGGCTGGCTGGCGGGACTCGGCGGACTGCGGAACATCGTCCGCCAGGAGCTGGTCTCGCGGCAGCTCGACGAACAGCTGGCCGCGCGCTATCCGGTCGGACAGCGGCTGCGGGTGCTGGACGTCGGGATGGGTCAGGGCACCCAGGCACTGCGGCTGGCGCGTGCCGGGCACGCGGTGACCGGGCTGGAGTCCGATCCGGAGATGATGGCCTCGGCGCGTGCGTCGCTGGAGGCCGAGCCCGCCGGGATCCGTGAGCGGGTCAGGCTGGTCGAGGGCGACGGGCTCGAGACCGGGGTGCACTTCCTGCCGGGCAGCTTCGACGTGGTGCTCTGCCACGGCGTGCTCATGTACGTCGAGGAGCCGGACGCCATGCTCGCGGGGCTCGCCAGGATGCTGGCACCGGGCGGGCTGCTCTCGCTGCTCGTACGGAACGCGGACGCGCTCGCCCTGCGGCCGGGGATCGCCGGTGACTGGGCGGGGGCGCTGGACGCCTTCGACTCCCCCACGTACACGAACAGACTGGGCCTGCCGGTCCGCGCGGACCGGCTGTCCGCGCTGACGGCGACGCTGGCGGGGATCGCGGCGCCGCTCCACACCTGGTACGGGGTGCGGGTCTTCTCCGACAACATATCCAACGACGCGGAGCTGCCCCCGGCGGCCGAACTGGAGCGGCTGCTGGCCGCGGAGGACCGGGCGGGGCGTACGGAGCCGTACCGAAGGGTCGCGGCGCTGCTGCACCTGTGCGGCGTACGGGGATGATCGCGGGCACCGCGCGGGGGCGGTCAGGCGCACGCGCCCGTAGCGCGTCCGTACGGATGTGAGCACCACGGGGACGACCGGGACGGTCCGGCAGACGCACAGCGGCAGCAACAGCGACAGCGACGACAAGAGCGACGTGAAGACGGGGACGGACGGCGCGGAGAAGACTCCGAAGCTGTCCGCCGGGGAGACATGGCGGGCCCTGTACGGGCACTTCCGGCCGCACCGGTGGATCGTCGCCCTCGGCGCGCTCCTCACCCTCGTGGGCGCCGCCACCGGGCTGGCGCAGCCACTCGCGGCCAAGGCCCTGGTGGACCGGCTCGGTGAGGACGGCTCGATCACCGGGATCCTGCTGCTGCTCACCGCTCTGGTGGTGCTCGGCACGGCCGTCGAGTCGGTCGGCGCCTACATCCTGGAGCGGACCGCCGAGTCCGTCGTGCTCGCCGCCCGGCGCGGCCTCATAGGGAGGCTGCTGCGGCTGCGGCTGCCCGAGGTCGAGCGGACCCAGCCGGGCGACCTGATGTCGCGCGTCACCTCGGACACCACGCTGCTGCGCGCCGTCACCACGCAGTCGATCGTCTCCGCCGCGACCGGCGGGCTCACCTTCGTCGCGACGATCGTGCTGATGGCGTTCATGGACCCGGTGCTGCTCGGGGTCACGCTCGGTGTGATCGTGCTGATCGGCGGCGCCTTCGCGCTCGTCCTGCCGAAGATCGCGCAGGCCACCCAGCGTTCGCAGGAGGCGGTGGGACGGATCTCCACCGTCCTGGAGCGCGCCTTCGGCGCCTTCCGGACCCTCAAGGCGTCGGGCGCCGAGGAGCGGGAGGCAGCGGTCGTGGAGGAAGCCGCGCGGGACGCCTGGCGGCATGGCGTCAGTGCCGCGAAGTGGCAGGCGCTCGCCTCCTCGTCGATCGGCCTCGCCATCCAGATCTCGTTCCTGGCCGTGCTCGGGATCGGCGGGGCACGGGTCGCGTCGGGCGCCATCTCGATATCGACGCTCATCGCCTTCCTGCTGTTTCTCTTCTATCTGATCGACCCGGTGTCACGACTGGTCGAGGCGGCGTCGCAGTACCAGGTCGGTACGGCGGCCGTCGCGCGGATCATCGAGGCGGAGCGGCTGGAGATCGAGCGGGTCGATCCTCCCAAGGAGGCGCCGGTGGACGGGACTTCGTACGCCGCCTCCGTGTCCTTCGAGGACGTCGTCTTCCGCTACCGCGACGGGCTTCCGCTCGTCCACCACGGCGTCTCCTTCGAGGTGCCGGGCGCCGGGATGACGGCCTTCGTCGGCCCCTCCGGCGCGGGCAAGACGACGGTGTTCGGTCTGATCGAGCGGTTCTACGACGCGACGGGCGGCCGGGTCCTGATCGACGGCAGGGACGTGCGGGACTGGCCGCTGGGCGAACTGCGCGCGGCCATCGGGTACGTCGAGCAGGACGCGCCCGTGCTGGCGGGCACGCTCCGGGAGAATCTGGTCTTCGCCGCGCCCGCCGCCACCGACGAGCAGATCAGGGACGTGCTCGTACGGACCAAACTGGAGCGGCTCGTGGAGCACCTGCCCGAAGGGCTGGAGACACTGGTCGGCCACCGCGGGTCCAAGCTGTCCGGCGGTGAGCGGCAGCGCGTGGCGATCGCCCGCGCGCTGCTGCGCGGGCCCCGGTTGCTGCTGCTGGACGAGGCGACGTCGCAGCTGGACGCGGTCAACGAGATGGCGCTGCGGGACGTGGTGGCCGAGGTGGCCAGGGAGGTGACGGTGCTGGTGGTGGCGCACCGGCTGTCGACGGTCACGCTGGCGGACCGGCTCGTGGTGATGGACGCGGGGAAGGTGCGGGCGGTGGGCACGCACGCGGAGCTGGTGCGGAACGACCCTCTGTACGGAGAGCTGGCGGCGACGCAGTTCCTGGCGTCGGCCCGCTGAACCGGGCGCCTCGGGGAGGTTCGCTCTCAGGCGCCGGACGGGCTTGCCGCCGGGCGCCCGAGAACGAACCGCGAACCCGCTGTCAGGCCTCGTCGGGCGTGCTCTCCGGGTCGGCCTGAAGGCTCATCGGCCCGTAGATCTCGCTGTTGTCCTCGAAGAGCGTCACCTGGTCGGCGCCGCCCTCCAGCAGCTCCTTCCAGGCCTCACCGATCCAGGACTCGGCGTCGCCCTGCGTGGTGAACTCCTCCGGTTCCACGGCCGGTTGGACCTCCGTCCCGTCGGCCTTCTCGAACCGCCACGTCCACGCCATGTCCGCCTCCCGGGGCCCGCCGAAATGATCCGCTTGCTGCCCGCAGCGTAGCCGGGCGCGCACCCAGCGCGGTGACACGGGAGGATCAAGCGCGTGGAACTGACTCTGCTCGGCACCGGAGCCCCCGACGGACTCCCGCGCCCTCACTGCCCCTGCGCCGCGTGCGCCACCGCCCGCGGACCCCTCGCGCGTGCGGCGACCGCGCTGCTCGTGGACGGCGCGGTGCTGCTCGACCTCACGCCGGGTGCGGCGCTCGCCGCCGCGCGGGCCGGGCACTCGCTGAACGGCGTACGGCAGGTGCTGCTCACGCACCCGCACGACGGCCCGGCCGTCGAGCTGCCCGCCGGACTGCCGACCGCCGGACGGGTCGCGGACGGACGGCTGTTGACGCTGATCAGCGGGCACCGGGTGCGGGCCGTACCGATGGACTCCCCCGGTACGGGGTACGAGGTGACGGCCCCCGGCGGCGAGCGGCTGCTGTATCTCCCGCCGGGCGGCGCCCCTGCGGGGCTCCCGGCGGACAACGGTGGCG
Organism: Streptomyces sp. NPDC050433; assembly: GCF_044458565.1. Taxonomy (NCBI): domain Bacteria; kingdom Bacillati; phylum Actinomycetota; class Actinomycetes; order Kitasatosporales; family Streptomycetaceae; genus Streptomyces; species Streptomyces sp. NPDC050433. Next base: position 13,014 of record NZ_JBITIB010000026.1, read on the forward strand.
GGACGGGCGGCGGGACCCGCTCCGCGCGGGACACCGGGCCCGCCCCGTACGACATGCTGCTCGCCGATGTGATCGGCCGGCCCGACGCCCTGGCCCGGCTGCGCGCCGCCGGTTCGGTGGGCCCGACCACCGACGTCATCGCCGTCCATATCGGCCACGAGGTGCCGCCGGGCGCCGAGTTGGACCGCAGACTGGCGGCGGCGGGCGCGCGGGCCGTGCCGGACGGGACGACGCTGGTGGTGGGCGAGTACCACGCCGTACCCGATCTGCCGCGCCGCACGCTGGTGACGGGCGGCGCGCGCTCCGGCAAGTCCCTGGAGGCCGAGCGGCGGCTGGCCGCGTTTCCCGGCGTGCTGTACGTCGCGACCGGTGGGGCCCGCGACGGCGACCCGGAGTGGCGGGCCAGGGTCGCGGCGCACCGGGACCGCAGGCCGGGTTCCTGGCGGACGGCCGAGACCTGTGACCTGGTGCCGCTGCTGGCCGGTGAGGGCCCGCCGGTGCTGATCGACTGCCTGTCGCTGTGGCTGACGGACGCGATGGACCGGGTGGGCGCCTGGGACGACGCGACGTGGGACGCGGGACCGCGACCGGCCAGGGCGACGCTGGGCGCGCGGACGGGCGAGCTGGTCGGCGCCGTGCGCGCGACGCGGCGCACGGTGGTCCTGGTGACCAACGAGGTCGGTTCGGGCGTCGTACCCGCGACGGCGTCGGGCAGGCGCTTCAGGGACGAGCTGGGGCGGCTGAACGCGGCCGTGGCCGCCGAGTGCGAACACGTCCTGCTGGTCGTCGCCGGGCAGGCCCTGACGCTGCGCGGCTGACGGCGGGCGGGCCGGTACGAGTGGCCGCGCTGCCGGTACTGTTCGGCGAATGAGCTCGCTGAATCTCGACGACTTCTCCGATCTGATCGAGCGCCCCGACGGTGGTCTGCGGCGTGACGCCGAGGAACGCCGCGAACGGCTGATCGTGCCGCAGGGCGCCCTGGGCCGGCTCGACGAACTGGCCGAGTGGCTGTCGGCCGCCCAGGCGACCGTGCCCGTCACCGCGATCGAGCAGCCGCGCGTGGTGCTCTTCGCCGGTGACCACGGTGTCGCCTCGCTGAACGTCTCCGCGCGCCCTGCCGGCGGCGCGCATCAGCTGGTCCGCGCGGTGCTGGAGGGCGAGAGCCCCGTGGCCGTGCTGGCGCGCCGCGCGGGAGTGCCCGTACGGATCGTGGACGCCGGACTGGACTGCGATCCGGAGCTGCTTCCTACGGAGGTCGTACGCCACCGGGTGCGGCGCGGCAGCGGGCGTATCGACGTCGAGGACGCGCTGACGATCGAGGAGGCCGAGCAGGCCGTACGGCTCGGCATGGCGATCGCCGACGAGGAGGCCGACTCCGGCACGGATCTGGTCGTCCTCGGCGATCTGAGTGTCGGCGGTACGACGCCGGCCGCCGCCCTGATCGCGGCGCTGTGCGGCACGGACGCGTCCGTGGTCACCGGGCGCGGCGGCGCGGGGATCGACGACCTGGCGTGGATGCGCAAGTGCGCGGCGATCAGGGACGCGCTGCGCAGGGCGCGGCCGGTGCTCGGTGACCAGCTGGAGCTGCTGGCGACGGTGGGCGGGGCGGATCTGGCGGCGACGACCGGGTTCCTGCTGCAGAGCGCGGTGCGGCGGATGCCGGTGATTCTGGACGGCGTCGTCTCGGCGGCGTGCGCGCTGGTCGGCCAGCGGGCGGCGTTCCGGGCCCCGGACTGGTGGCTCGCGGGCCAGGTGAGCGGGGAGCCGGGGCAGGGCAAGGCGCTGGACCGGATGGCGATCAATCCGCTGCTCGACCACGGGGTGGTCGTCGGCGAGGGGACGGGCGCGCTGCTGGCGCTCCCGATGGTGCAGGCCGCGGCGGCGCTGGCGGCGGAACTGCCGGAACGGCCGCAGACGCCGGAGCCCGCGGAGGCGGATGCGGAGGCGGAGAGCGCGGGCGTCGAGGACATCACGTAGCCCGGTGACGGCCCGCGTTCACCGGGCCCCACGGGAACGGGTGGCGGGGCCGGTGATTGCTGGGCTCGCCGATCATCATTTTCCGACCGGAAGGCCACGGTGGACAGGGAAGCTCTGCTGACGCTGCTGCGCGACAGCCTGCCCGCGACATACCGGCAGGTTCGACTGGAACTCACCGGACCCGGACCGGACCTCGCAGCGGACGGGGGCGTCACCGTGCGGCTGTGCCTGCACAACGACGGCACCGGCGAGTACGGAGAGCAGACGGTCCAACTGGTCCCGTCAGGACAGGACCCGGAGCGTGCCGACTCGTACGTCCAGGCGTGGGCGCGGTCGCTGCCGTCCCTGCTCGCCTGTGTCGTCGACCGGTCGGGCGGGCGATCCCTGACACCCGGCGTACTGGAGTTCCCTCAACTGGTGCTCGGACAGAGCCGGAAGCAGACCGCGTCGCAGCTGACCGAACAGTTCACGGATCCCCGCGCGGTGCGGGCCCTGGCCGCGGCGGCGGACGCCGCCAACGCCGCGGAGTGGATACGGGACGTGTGCCGGGACGTGCGGATGGACAAACATGCGGACGCGCTGGTCGGGTTGCGCCGCACCGGGATCGATCTGATCCCCGCTCCGGCGGGGTCGGTCACCGGACGCACCCGCCTGGGCGGCCTTCCCGACGCGGCGTCCGACGCGGCCTGGCCGTGCCGCGGAGATCGGCCGATGACCTTTCTGGCCCAGATCGATCTCGCCGAGATCAGCCCGTTCGACGATGACCGGTTGCTGCCTTCCGACGGCTTGCTGCACATCTTCGCCGACCTCTCCAGTGGCATCGCGTGGGACGACACCGCGCATGGACCAGGGGTGCTGATCATGACCGGCCGGACACCGGATACCCGCGCACTCGGCATCGTCTCTGCTCCGGCGGGAGCACAGGTGTTCCCGCGGCGTCCCGTCGTACCCGCGGTGGACCTGTCGCTGCCGCCGCTGGAAAGCCCCTTCTACCGCGACCTCACCGACCTGGACCTCACCGGCTGTGACCCCGCCGATCCGGATGAGGAGTTCGCGGCGTTCATCGAGTTCCTCAACGAGTTCCATCCCCCGCTGGCCGACGAGGACCGGCCGCGGCACCACCTGCTCGGCTACGCCGATCCCCTGCAGGGCGATCCCTGGGAGGAGTGCGCGACCGCGGAGCCCGGCGTGCCGCCCGCGCGATGGCAACTGCTGGCACAGATCGACTCCGAACCGGACGCCCTGCTCGGCGACAGCGGCGTGATCTACATCTTCGTGCCGTGCGACGCGCTGAGCACCGGCGACTTCGCCAAGGCTCGTGGCGTACGGCAGATGTACTGACGGCATGCGGTCAGGCTCGGCGGCGGGGCCAGCGGCGATCCCCAGAACGCCGGCGGGAGGCGACTCAGTGCGGCGGTCCGGGAGTCGCCGCGCGCTTCAGCTCGTCGTCCGGGGCGCCGCCGATCCAGTCCTGGACCCGGCGGCGCGGCGCGGACCAGCGGCGGTCGCGGTGGTACGCGCGCAGCGTCATCCGGGCGCGCGCCCGGTGGCGGCGCCGGTAGAACCGGCGGGCCCAGACCGAACCCGGTCGCGCCAGCCGCAGCGCGCCGACGATCGCCACCGGGGGCACCAGCACACCCACGAGCGCCATCGGCAGCTTCCCCTTGAGCAGCGTCACGAGGACGAAGAGAAAGCTGATGCCGAGGCTCACCAACAGCGAGGTGCGGTCGCGCCGTTCCTCCGGCGAGAGCGAGTCCACGCCGAGCGGCGAGAAGCCGCTCAGCACGAGCAGCGCCAGCGCGGCGGCCAGGACCACGACCTCCACACTCTGCCGGCCCTGCTCGGTCCAGTACACGTCGTCCAGATGCAGGATCAGCGCGAACTCGTCGAGGACGAGCCCGGCGCCCATCCCGAAGATCACCGCCCACACCGCTGCCCCGACGCCTTGTCTGCCGCTGCCGACCGCGCCGAAGCCGCCGATCACCATGAGAATCACGCCGGGCACCACGTGGTGGATGTGCGTCCCGCCCGATCCGATGTTCCGGAACGGCCCCTTTCCCGCGCGGATCAGCCGGGTGATCATCCGCGTGATCGCGAAGGTCAGTACGAAGGAGACCAGCACGAGCAGCATGGGGACCTTGCCCGGCTCGACGAAGTTCTGGTGGAACCAGGAACCCATGCCACCCGCCTCCGCTTTGACTCTTTTATTCGCTTATGGGCAACTTACCGGCTGTACGCCGGTCCGAGCGTCCACCGCCTCCCGGCTACTGTTCGCGCGATGAGCGCCCCACGTTCGACGCCCGCGACAGCCGACGGCATACGGTTCGCCTTCGGCACGCTCACCGCGCTCCCGGTCCGGGTGCACCGCTGGGACCGCGACGCCGCCCGTGCCGGAATGCGGGCGGCACCCCTGGCCGGCCTCGCCGTCGGCCTGTGCGCCGCCGCCGTGGGCGGCCTGCTCCTGCTGGCGGGTTCGGGGCCGCTGCTCGCCGCCGTGGTCACCACCGCCGTCCCCGCCGCGCTCACCCGCGCACTGCATCTCGACGGTCTGGCCGACACCGCCGACGGACTCGGCAGCGCGAAACCGGCCGAGGACGCGCTGCGGATCATGAAGCGGTCGGACATCGGGCCGTTCGGCGTGATCACCCTGCTGCTCGTCCTGCTGGCGCAGGTGGCCGCGCTGACGGAGCTGTACGACGAGGGCTGGGCGTACGGCGCCGTCGCCGCCGCCGTCGCGGCCGTCACCGCGCGGCTCGCGCTCACACTGGCCGCGCGCACGGGCGTGCCGCCGGCGCGGCCCGAGGGGCTGGGCGCCACCGTCGCGGGCTCCGTCCCCGCGCGGGCGGCGGCGCTCACGGCGCTGCTGGTGACGGCGGCGGTCGCGGCGGCGTGCGGCGCCCTGTTCGGGCCGTACGGCGCCCTGCACCACGCGCTGTCCCTCGCGGCCGGTCTCGGCGCCGCGCAGTTGCTGCTCGCGCACTGCGTGCGCCGCTTCGGCGGCGTCACCGGGGACGTCTTCGGCGCCCTCGCGGAGACGGCGGCGACGGCCACCCTCGTGCTCCTGACGCTGGGTTGACGGCCCGTCATCCGCCGCCCCGGCGCGGGGCATACCGGCCGACATACCCGCCGACATACCGAGATGCCCGAAGTAAGTCCTCCGCTGTGAACGGAGATGAACACCGCGCGTAGGCTCGTTCCAGGTGCTCCGCGGGCCGAATTACGATGCGGTGGGCACGGCCGGCCCTGCGAAAGACCGGCTTCCGCCGAAGAACCTTCTATGGAAGCGAGATTTCACCACCGTGACTGCTCTCACTCTCAGTACCGCCGGCGCGGCCACCCTGCGCGCCGACGCGATCGTCGTCGGTGTCGCCAAGGGGGCCAAGGGCCCCTCCGTCGCATCCGGCGCCGAGGCCGTGGACAAGGCCTACGACGGCAAGCTCGCCTCCGTCCTGGAGTCCCTCGGCGCCACGGGTGCCGAGGGCGAGGCGACCAAGCTGCCCGCGCCGTCCGGCCTCAAGGCCCCGATCGTCATCGCGGTCGGCCTCGGCACGACCCCGGAGAAGGACGAGGCGTACGGCGCCGAGACCCTCCGCCGGGCCGCGGGCGTCGCCGCCCGCACCCTCTCCGGCGCCAAGAAGGCCGCGTTCGCGCTCCCCGTCGAGGGGGCCGAGGACGTCGCGGCCGTCGCGGAGGGCGCGCTGCTCGGCGCGTACGCCTTCACCGCGTACCGCGGCACCGAGAAGACCGCCAAGTCGGCCAAGTCCGGCGCGAGTGACAAGGGCGACGGCGGTGTGAAGCAGCCGCTCGGCGAGGTCACGCTGCTCGGCGCGAAGCCGCGCGACAAGGCGCACAAGGCGGCGGTCGAGCGCGCGATCTCGCTGACCGAGGAGATCAACCGCGCCCGCGACCTGATCAACACCCCGCCGAACGACCTGTACCCGGAGACCTTCGCCGCCATCGCCACCGCGGCCGGCAAGGAGCACGGCGTCAAGGTCCAGGTCACCGACGAGAAGGCGCTCGTCAAGGGCGGCTACGGCGGTCTCCTCGGCGTCGGCCAGGGCTCGGAGCACGGCCCGCGCCTCGTACGCCTGGAGTACACGCACGCCAAGGCGAAGAAGACGATCGCCCTGGTCGGCAAGGGCATCACCTACGACTCGGGCGGCATCTCGCTCAAGCCGCCGGGCCACAACGAGACGATGAAGTGCGACATGAGCGGCGCCGCGGCCGTTCTCGCCGCCGTCGTGTCCGCCGCCCGCCTCGGTCTCCAGGTCAATGTGACCGGCTGGCTGGCGCTCGCCGAGAACATGCCGTCGGGCACCGCGACGCGCCCCGGCGACGTGCTGCGCATGTACAGCGGCAAGACCGTCGAGGTCCTGAACACCGACGCCGAGGGCCGGCTCGTCCTCGCGGACGCGATCACCCGCGCCTCCGAGGAGAAGCCCGACGCGATCGTGGACGTGGCGACTCTGACCGGTGCCATGGTCGTGGCGCTGGGCAGCCGGACCTTCGGCATCATGTCGAACGACGAGGCGTTCCGTACGTCCGTGCACGAGATCGCCGAGGCCGTCGGCGAGGCGTCCTGGCCGATGCCGCTCCCGACCGAGCTGCGCAAGGGCATGGACTCCCCCACCGCCGACATCGCCAACATGGGTGAGCGCATGGGCGGCGGCCTGGTCGCCGGACTGTTCCTCAAGGAGTTCGTCGGCGAGGGCATCACCTGGGCGCACCTCGACATCGCCGGCCCCGCCTACCACGAAGGCGCGCCGTACGGCTACACGCCCAAGGGCGGCACGGGCTCCTCGATCCGTACGCTGGTCAAGCTCGCCGAGCGCACCGCCGCGGGCGACCTGGGCTGACCGAAGCGACGGCGGCCCCTCGGCCGCCCGCGGGAATGTGTGGCCCGCCCCGTGGGTTCCGGTTGAGTAGTACCGGGGCTCGCGGGGCGGGCCGTTCCGTACGCGTGCGTCCCACGGGTACGACGTGTGTACGGCGCGTGTACGGGCATCCGCAGGAGCATCCGTACGACTCGGTAACCCCTGATCGCGGCCGCCCGGCCGTCTCAGAACCCCGGCCCCGCGTCCCGCCGCCCTCCGACAAATGCAAAGATGGGTTCTCGGCAGGACAGGGCCCCCACCACAGGGCCGACGAAACAGCGGCCGAACACCAGCCGCCGCCCGGTCATCGACCGCGCCCGGCGCACATGCATGGAGGACGTGACGTGGCGAACGACGCCAGCACCGTTTTCGACCTAGTGATCCTCGGCGGCGGTAGCGGCGGTTATGCCGCGGCGCTGCGCGGAGCGCAGCTGGGCCTGGACGTCGCCCTGATCGAGAAGAACAAGCTCGGCGGCACCTGCCTGCACAACGGCTGCATCCCCACGAAGGCCCTGCTGCACGCGGGCGAGATCGCCGATCAGGCGCGCGAGTCCGAGCAGTTCGGTGTCAAGGCCACCTTCGAGGGCATCGACATCGCCGGGGTCCACAAGTACAAGGACGAGGTCGTCTCCGGCCTCTACAAGGGCCTTCAGGGCCTGGTCGCCTCCCGCAAGGTGACCTACATCGAGGGCGAGGGGCGGCTGTCGTCCCCGACCTCCGTCGACGTCGACGGCCGCCGCGTGCAGGGCCGTCATGTCCTGCTCGCCACCGGCTCCGTACCGAAGTCGCTGCCCGGTCTGACCATCGACGGCCAGCGGATCATCTCCTCGGACCACGCGCTGAAGCTGGACCGCGTCCCGGAGACGGCGATCGTCCTGGGCGGCGGCGTCATCGGCGTCGAGTTCGCCTCGGCGTGGAAGTCCTTCGGCACGGACGTCACCGTCATCGAGGGCCTCAAGCACCTCGTACCGGTCGAGGACGAGAACAGCTCCAAGCTCCTGGAGCGCGCCTTCCGCAAGCGCGGCATCAAGTTCAACCTCGGCACCTTCTTCGACAAGGCCGAGTACACGCAGGACGGTGTGCGCGTCACGCTGGCCGACGGCAAGACCTTCGACGCGGAGGTGCTGCTGGTCGCGATCGGCCGCGGCCCCGTCTCGCAGGGCCTCGGCTACGAGGAGCAGGGCGTCGCGATGGACCGCGGCTTCGTCCTCGTCGACGAGTACATGCGCACCAACGTGGAGACGATCTCGGCCGTCGGTGACCTCGTCCCGACGCTCCAGCTCGCGCACGTCGGCTTCGCCGAGGGCATCCTCGTCGCGGAGCGGCTGGCCGGTCTGAAGACCGTCCCCGTCGACTACGACGGTGTGCCCCGAGTCACGTACTGCCACCCCGAGGTCGCGTCCGTCGGTATCACCGAGGCCAAGGCCAAGGAGATCTACGGTGCGGACAAGGTCGTCGCTCTGAAGTACAACCTGGCGGGCAACGGCAAGAGCAAGATCCTGAAGACCGCGGGCGAGATCAAGCTCGTCCAGGTCAAGGACGGCGCCGTGGTCGGCGTCCACATGGTCGGTGACCGTATGGGCGAGCAGGTCGGCGAAGCGCAGCTGATCTACAACTGGGAGGCTCTGCCGGCGGAGGTCGCGCAGCTCATCCACGCGCACCCGACGCAGAACGAAGCCCTCGGCGAGGCCCACCTGGCCCTGGCCGGCAAGCCCCTGCACGCCCACGACTGATGCGTCGGTCCGGACGCGACGACCACTACCGCACTTCCCCACGCCCGGCGCCCGCCGCCGGCTGGGGAGATCCCACCGTTAGGAGCAACTGAAACCATGGCGGTTTCCGTAACCCTGCCGGCGCTCGGTGAGAGCGTCACCGAGGGCACTGTCACGCGCTGGCTGAAGGCCGAGGGCGAGCGCGTCGAGGCCGACGAGCCGCTGCTCGAAGTCTCCACCGACAAGGTCGACACGGAGATCCCGGCGCCCGCCGCCGGTGTCCTGGCGTCGATCAAGGTCGCCGAGGACGAGACGGTCGAGGTCGGCGCCGAGCTGGCCGTGATCGACGACGGTTCCGGCGGAGCCGCCGCCGCCGCGGCGCCGCAGGCCGCGGCTCCGGTCGAGGCCGCGCCGGAGCCCGCTCCGGCGCCCGCCCCCGTACAGGAGGCACCGGCGGCTCCGGCGCCGGCGCCCGCGCCGGCCGCCCAGGCGCCGGCCGGCGGCGGCTCCGCGGCGGGCACCGACGTCACCCTCCCCGCGCTCGGCGAGAGCGTCACCGAGGGCACCGTCACCCGCTGGCTCAAGGAGGTCGGCGACGCTGTCGAGGCCGACGAGCCGCTGCTGGAGGTCTCGACGGACAAGGTCGACACCGAGATTCCCGCCCCGGTCGCCGGTGTGCTGCTGGAGATCGTGGTCGGCGAGGACGAGACCGCAGAGGTCGGCGCGAAGCTGGCCGTGATCGGCGCCGAGGGTGCCGCTCCGGCGGCTGCTCCGGCACCGGCTCCGGCCGCGCCGAAGGCGGAGGCTCCCGCGCCGGCTCCGGCGCCCGCACCCGCCCCTGCGCCCGCGCCCGTGCCGGCCCCCGTCGCTCCTGCCGCGGCGCCCGCTCCGGCCGCTCCGGCTCCGGCCCCGACGGCGCCCGCCGCTCCCGTCGCCGCCCCGGCTCCCGCCGCCGCTTCCGGCGACGAGGGCGCGTACGTGACACCGCTCGTACGCAAGCTCGCCGCCGAGAACGGCGTCGACCTGGCCTCGGTCAGGGGCACCGGCGTCGGTGGCCGTATCCGTAAGCAGGACGTCGTCGCCGCCGCGGAGGCCGCCAAGGCCGCCGCCCAGGCTCCGGCTCCCGCCGCCCCGGCCCCCGCCGCGTCGAAGGCCCCCAAGCTGGAGGTCTCCCCGCTGCGTGGCCAGACGGTCAAGATGCCGCGCATGCGCAAGGTCATCGGTGACAACCTGATGAAGGCGCTGCACGGCCAGGCGCAGTTGACGTCGGTCATCGAGGTCGACATCACGAAGCTGATGAAGCTGCGCGCGCAGGCCAAGGACTCCTTCGCCGCCCGCGAGGGCGTGAAGCTGTCCCCGATGCCGTTCTTCGTCAAGGCCGCGGCCCAGGCGCTGAAGGCCTACCCGGTCGTCAACGCCCGTATCAACGAGGCCGAGGGCACCATCACGTACTACGACTCGGAGAACATCGGCATCGCCGTGGACTCCGAGAAGGGTCTGATGACGCCGGTCATCAAGGGCGCGGGCGACCTGAACCTCGCCGGCATCGCGAAGAAGACCGCCGAGCTGGCCGGCAAGGTCCGCGGCAGCAAGATCACGCCGGACGAGCTGTCCGGTGCGACCTTCGCCATCAGCAACACCGGTTCGCGCGGCGCCCTGTTCGACACGATCATCGTGCCCCCGAACCAGGTCGCCATCCTGGGCATCGGCGCGACCGTCCGCCGTCCGGTGGTCATCAACCACCCGGACCTCGGCGAGACGATCGCGATCCGCGACATGGTCCACGTCGTGCTCTCCTACGACCACCGCCTGGTGGACGGCGCGGACGCCGCCCGCTACCTGACGGCGGTCAAGGGAATCCTGGAGGCGGGCGAGTTCGAGGTCGAGCTGGGCCTGTAGTCCCCACCCGGCAGTACGTCAGGACGGCGCCCCCGCCCGGAGAGATCCGGCGGGGGCGCCGCCGTATCCGCGAACGCGCGGACACGGCCCCGGGGAACGGTTGCGTAAAACGCCTTCCTTCCCTCGGTCATCACCCACCTGGGACCCGCCGCTGGAGGGGTAACCTCGGCCACGGTCACCCGAAGGAGCCCCGTCATGACCCCGCCCGTCATCCACTCGCTGCGCGAGCAGATCCGCGAGCACATCGTGGAGGGCATCGTCAGCGGACGCTGGAAGCCGGGTGAGCGGATCGTCGAGCGGCGGATCGCGACCGAGCTGGCCGTCAGCCAGACGCCCGTACGCGAGGCGCTGCGCGAGCTGGAGTCGCTGCGGCTGATCGAGTCCGCGCCGAACAAGGGCGTACGCGTACGGAATCTGACCGCCGCGGACCTTGAGGAGAGCTACCCGGTGCGGGCCGGTCTGGAGCAGATCGCCGCCGAGCTGGCCGCCGAGCGGCTGGCGGTCGACACCTCCGCCCTGGAGCCGCATGTGACGGCGCTGTACGAGGCCGACCGGCGGGCGGACGGGACGGCGCAGGTGCGGCACACCGTCGACTTCCACCGCGAGCTGGTGCGCGCGGCCGGGAACGGGGTCCTGCTGCACACCTGGGAGGGGCTCGGCATCGAGGTGTTCACGGCGCTGTCGATCCGATGGCTCGGCACGGTCCAGAAGTCGTACGCCGAGGAGCATCAGGAACTGGTCGAGGCCTTCCGCCGCCGCGATCCCCGTATCGGCTCACTGGTGAAGGACCACGTGCTCGGATGTGCACCACGCGCCTGAGCCGCCGCCCGTTTCCCACCACTTTGCGGCGTCACCGCGTGCCCCGGCGACCGGCACTGAATGCCAATTTCTTCAGATCATGAAATTTTGCCGTCAACTCTTTGATCGATCATCGATCAGCGATTTACAGTCGTCATCGGGCTGCACCCAGCCCTTCGCCCTGTCCTGCCAGACAAGGCCTCTCTCGACCCACCTCCTGTCCGGAAGGCGGCGACCATGCCCAACCCCGTAGGCAAGCTTCCGAGCGAGCTCGACCAGCTCCCGGACCGCGACGCCGAGGAAACCGCCGAATGGGCGGCCTCTCTCGACGCCGTCACCGAGCATGCGGGCCCGCACCGTGCGGCGTATCTGATGCGGCGCACGCTCCAGCACGCCGAGAGCGCCGGGGTCCCCGTGCCCGCTCTGCTGGAGACGGACTATCTCAACACCATCCCGACCGCCGCCGAGCCCGCCTTCGACGGCGACGAGGCGATGGAGTCCCGGATCGCCGGCTGGAACCGCTGGAACGCCGCCGCCATGGTCACCCGTGGCTCGCGGCTCGGCGTCGGCGGCCATATCGCCACCTTCGCCTCCGCCGCCTGGCTCTACGAGACGGGCTTCAACCACTTCTTCCGCGGCAAGGAGTCCAAGGACTCTCCCGGCTCCGGCGACCAGCTGTACATACAGGGCCACGCCTCCCCCGGCATCTACGCCCGCGCGTTCCTCGACGGCCGGCTCACCGAGGAGCACCTCGACAACTTCCGCCAGGAGGCCGGCGGCAAGGGCCTCCCCTCCTACCCGCACCCCCGGCGGCTGCCCTGGCTGTGGGAGTTCCCCACCGTCTCCATGGGCCTCGGCCCGCTCTCCGCGATCTACCAGGCGCGCTTCAACCGCTACCTGACCAACCGCGGGATCAAGGACACCTCCGCCTCCCACGTATGGGCGTTCCTCGGCGACGGCGAGATGGACGAGCCCGAGTCGACGGCGGCACTCGCCCTCGCGGCCCGCGAGGGACTCGACAACCTCACCTTCGTCATCAACTGCAACCTCCAGCGCCTCGACGGCCCCGTCCGCGCCAACTTCAAGATCGTGCAGGAGCTGGAGTCGCAGTTCCGCGGCGCGGGCTGGAACGTCGTGAAGTCGCTGTGGGGCTCCGCCTGGGACGAGCTGTTCGCGCTCGACACCACGGGCGCCCTCGTAAGGAGGCTGCGCGCGGTGCCGGACGCGCAGTTCCAGACGTACGCGACGCGCGACGTGGCGTACATCCGTGAGCACTTCTTCGGCGCCGAGCCCGCGCTCGTGGAGCTGGCGAAGCTGCTGACCGACGCGAAGATCGCCGAGTGCTTCCACACCTCGCGCGGCGGTCACGAGGCCCGCAAGGTGTACGCGGCCTACCGCGCCGCGCTCGCCCACCAGGGCGCGCCGACCGTGGTCCTCGCCCAGACGGTGAAGGGCTACACGCTCGGCACCGGCTTCGAGTCGCGCAACGCCAACCACCAGATGAAGAAGCTCTCCGGCGAGCAGTTCCGCACCATGCGGGACCTGCTGGAACTTCCCATCCCGGACTCGAAGCTGACCGAGGAGCTGGTGCCGTACGGCCACCCCGGCGCCGACTCCCCCGAAGTCCGCTATCTCCAGGAGCGGCGTGCGGAACTCGGCGGGCCCGCCCCGGCCCGCCGAGTGCATGCCGTCGCGCTGCCCGAGCCGTCCGAGAAGGCGTTCCAGTCCGTCTACAAGGGCTCCGGCAAGCAGTCGGTCGCCACGACCATGGCGTTCGTCCGGCTGGTGAAGGACCTGATGCGGGACAAGGAGACCGGCAGGCGCTGGGTCCCGATCGTCCCGGACGAGGCGCGTACGTTCGGTATGGAGGCGCTGTTCCCGTCGGCCGGCATCTACTCGCCGCTGGGCCAGACGTACGACCCCGTCGACCGCGACCAGATCATGTACTACAAGGAGGCCAAGGACGGCCAGATCCTCAACGAGGGGATCACCGAGGCCGGTTCGATGGCCGACTTCATCGCCGCCGCCACGTCGTACGCGACGCACGGCGAGACGATGATCCCGTTCTACATCTTCTACTCGATGTTCGGCTGGCAGCGCACGGGCGACCAGATGTGGCAGCTCGCCGACCAGCTCGGCAAGGGCTTCATCGTCGGCGCGACGGCCGGCCGTACGACCCTGACCGGCGAGGGCCTCCAGCACGCGGACGGCCACTCGCACCTGCTCGCGGCGACGAATCCGGCCTCGCTGAACTACGACCCGGCGTTCGCGTACGAGGTCGCGGTCATCGTCAAGGACGGGCTGCGGCGGATGTACGGCCAGGCCGCCCCAGGCGAGGACTCGGACGTCTTCTACTACCTCACCGTCTACAACGAGCCGATGCCCCAGCCAGCCATGCCCGAGGGCGTGGAGGAGGGCATTGTCAAGGGCCTGTACCGCTTCAAGGAGGGCGTGCCCGCCAAGGCGGACTCGCCGCGGCTCCAGCTGCTCGCCTCCGGCACGGCCATCCACTGGGTCCTGGAGGCCCAGGAACTGCTCGCCGCCGAGTGGGGTGTCACGGCCGACGTCTGGTCGGCCACGTCCTGGGGCGAGCTGCGCAGGGACGCTCTGGAGTGCGACGAGGCGCTGCTGCGCGGCGAGCAGCGCACGCCGTACGTGACGCGCGCCCTGGAGGGGGCGCCGGGGCCGGTGCTGGCGGTCAGCGACTGGATGCGCCAGGTGCCCGACCAGATCAGCCAGTGGGTCGAGCAGGACTACTCCTCGCTCGGTACGGACGGCTTCGGCCTCTCCGACACCCGTGAGGCGGCCCGCCGGCACTTCGGTGTCGACGCCCGGTCGATCACGGTCGCGGCGCTGGCACAGCTCGCGCGGCGCGGCGAGGTGCCCGCGTCGGCGGTGAAGGAGGCGCGGGAGCGCTACGGCCTGTGACCCGTCCTCTGTAAGGAAGCGGCTTCGGCCGGCCCTCGTGGTCGGCCGGAGCCGCTTCCTCATGAGGTGACGTCCACGGCATGCTTGACCCTGACACCGTGTGAAGCGGTGCAGTGGAGGACGTCATGTTCACCATCGGAGACTTCGCCAGGCACGGACGTGTGTCGGCCCGCATGCTGCGTCACTACGACGCGATCGGGCTGCTGCGTCCCGCCCACACGGACCCGTTCAGCGGCTACCGCTACTACACGGCGGCCCAGCTCGCCCAGCTCAACCGGGTCATCGCCCTCAAGGATCTCGGCTTCACGCTCCAGCAGGTGCGGGAGATCCTGGAGGACCGGGTGAACGCGGACGAGCTGCGCGGGATGCTCACGCTGCGCCGGGCGGAGCTGGAAGCGGCGATGGCGGCGACCGCCGCCACGCTGGCCCAGGTCGAGGCGAGGCTCCGGTCGATCGAGAGCGAGGGGCACATGCCCACCGAAGATGTCGTCGTCAAGCACATTCCAGCGGTGCGGGTGGCCGAACTGACCGCCGTGGCCGCCAGTTACGAACCCCAGGACATCGGCCCGGTGATCAGTCCTCTGTACGAGGAGCTGTTCCGGCGCCTGGAGTCGGCCGGGGTGGCTCCGACGGGGCCCGGTATCGCCCGCTACGAGGACGCCCCCGAGGGAAACGGCGCGGTCGTCGTCCACGCGGGAGTGGTGGTCGCCGCCGACCCGGCGCCGGGCCACGACTTCGAGATCCTGGACCTGCCTCCCGTTGAGCGGGCCGCGACGATCGTGCACCGGGGATCGATGGAGACGATCATGCCGACCGCCCAGATCCTGGCCCGCTGGATCGACACGGGCGGGCACCGCTCGGCGGGTTACGCGCGCGAGGTCAACCTCGAATGCCCGGCGGACAAGGACAAGTGGGTGACCGAGCTCCAGGAGCCGCTGGTGTAGCTCTTGCGCCCGGCCCACGGCGGCGCGCGTGGACAATGGGGCCATGCGCGCTACCCGGCTGATCAAGATGGTGCTGCTCCTCCAGGCGCGGCCCGCCATGACCGGGGCCGAGCTGGCACAGGAGCTGGAGGTGTCCGAGCGCACCGTCACCCGCGACGCACTCGCCCTCTCCGAGGCCGGAGTGCCCGTCTACGCGGACCGGGGGCGCTCCGGTGGCTACCGGCTCGTCGGCGGCTACCGCACGCGGCTCACGGGCCTGGCACGGGGCGAGGCGGAGGCCCTGTTCCTCTCCGGGCTGCCGAACGCGCTCCGCGAGATGGGCCTCCAGGACGCGGCGTCCGCCGCCCGGCTGAAGGTGTCGGCGGCCCTGCTCCCCTCCCTGAGGGGAGCGCCGGACTCGGCGGCACAGCGCTTCCACCTCGACGCGCCCGGCTGGTTCAACGAGCCGGAGACGCCCGAGCTGCTGCCGGCCGTCGCCGAGGCCGTGTGGGACGACCGCACCGTCGTCGCGCGCTACCGGCGCCAGGACGCCGAGGTGGAGCGGGAGTTGGCACCGTACGGACTCGTGCTCAAGGCGGGCGTCTGGTACCTCTGCGCCCGCGTCGACGTGTCCTTCCGGGTCTACCGGATCGACCGCTTCACGGAGGTCACGCTCTCCGGCGAACGATTCGAACGGGACGAGACCTTCGACCTCCCCGCGTTCTGGGACGAGCGGGCGGCGCAGTTCGCGCGCTCGATCCTCCGTACGGAGGTGGTGCTCCGGCTCTCCCCCGACGGCCTGCGCAGGCTGCCGTACACGACCGACCGGGCCTCGGTACGGGAGGCGACCGAAGCGGCGGACCCGCCGGACGACGACGGCTGGACAACGCTCACGCTCCCCGTCGAGTCGCCCGACGTGGCGTTCGCCCAGCTTTTCGCCCTCGGGCCGGAGCTGGAGGTGCTGGAGCCGGCGGAGCTGCGCGCCCGCTTCGCCGACTCCGCCGACCGTACGGCGCGCCTCTACCGGTAGCCGTCCATGGGGACCTCCGTGGCGGGCGCCGCCGCCTCGGCCGCCAGGTACCCCCACATGTCCGGCCGGCTGCCGTCCACGTCCGTGACGCCGTACTCCTTCGCCAGCTGCCCGCTGGAGAGCGACTGCCCCGCCCAGCGCTCCCGCTCGGGGTCCGCGACGAGCGCGGCGACTCCCCGGCCCACGTACACCGGCGTCTCCGAGAGCGCGAAGTGCCGGTGGATCTTGATTCCCTCCCGCCAGTTCTCCTCGGTGATGCCGAAGCCGTCGAGCATCTCCTCGGAGCGCAGGAAGCCGGGGGTGACCGCGACCGCCGTGCCGCCGACCCTCTTCAGCTCGTCGGCCAGCAGATAGGCCATCCGGATCGGGGCGTTCTTGGCGAGGTCGTAGTAGAGGTTCTCGCGCGGTGTCCTGTTGGACTCGGCGGTGCCGTCGGTGACCTCCACGACCAGGCCGCCCGGCCGCCGTACGAGCAGGGGCAGCGCGACACTGCTGGTGATGAGATGGGTCCTCACCCCGAGGTCGAGCATCCGCAGCCCGCGCTCCAGCTCGATCTCCCACACGGGGGTGTCGAAGTCGAGGAACTTGTTCCCGCCCCACACGTCGTTCACCAGCACATCCAGCCGGCCCTGCTCGCGATCGATCCGCTCCACCAGCGCCCGTACCCGCTCGACCTGAAGGTGGTCGGTCGGTACGGCGATGCCCTCGCCGCCCGCGCGGGTGACCAGCTCGGCGGTCTCCTCGATGGTCTCCGTGTGGCGGCCCACCTCGCTGGCCTTCTCACGCGTGGTGCGCCCCGTGACGTACACCGTCGCCCCGGCGGCGCCCAGCTCCACGGCGATCGCCCGGCCGGCGCCTCGGGTGGCCCCCGCCACCAGTGCGATCTTGTCCGTCAGCAGCTTGTCGTGGTTGTCGGTCATCTGTCTGCTTCCTGTCTGTCGGTCTCACAGCCGACCGTTCCACGGAAAGGAGACATCTTCTGTCCGGCATACGCGGAACTCCCCCGCTTTCCGCGCTCCGCGTGCGCGGCCCCCCGCCAAGCACGATGCTGTATCCGTGACCGACGAGACGGAGTTCTGGGAGATCATCGACGCCACGCGCGAGGCCGCCGGCGGCGACCCCGACGAGCACGCCGATCTCCTCGTGGAGCGGCTGCTCCAGCTGGACCCCGACTCGGTCCTGGACTTCGGCCGGCACTTCGAGACCCGCTACAACCGCGCGTACGAATGGGACCTGTGGGCGGCTGCCACGATCCTGCTCGGCGGCGCGAGCGACGACGCGTTCGACTACTTCCGCTGCTGGCTCATCGGCCAGGGCCGGGAGGTCTTCGAGGGAGCGGTGCACGACCCGGACAGCCTCGCGGAGCTGATCGGCGAGTTCGACGAGGAGATCGACGGCGACGGCGAGGACCTGGGGTACGCGGCCGACGAGGCGTACGAACAGCTCACCGGCTCCGTCGCGCCCGACCTGGGGGTCGCCCCGCAGGCCCCGGAGCCCGAGGGCACGCCGGTCGACTTCGAGGACGCACAGGCACTGGCCGACCGGCTCCCCCGGCTCTGGGAGCGGTTCGGCGTCGACTGACCGCGCGCCCCCGTCAGACATCCAGCGAACGGCCCATGAGCACGTCGTCGACGTACCGCCGGTCCAGGAAGAACTCCCCTGGCAGCACCCCCTCCACCACGAAGCCCTCCGACTCGTACAGCGAGCGCGCCGGCTTGTTGTGCCCGAGCACCCGCAGCGTCATCCGCACCGCGCCCTCGGCCCGCGCCCTCTCCATCGCCGCGCGCAGCAGCCTCCGCGCCACGCCCCGGCCGCGCGCCCACTCGTGCACGGCGAGCCCCTGGATCTGCCGGACGTGCGCGTTGCAGGCGAGCGGGGTGGGCGGCACCAACCGGATGTAGCCGGCGATCCGGGCGTCGGCCTCGGCGACCAGATAGTCCTGCGGCCGGTGACGCGCGTCGAAGAACGGTTCGAACGGCGGCTCCTGCCTGGGCGTCACCGCGTGGAGGGACGACCAGGTGTCGTGGTCGAGGCGGCTGAGGGCGTCGTCGTCAGACGGGAGAGCCGCGCGTATGAGTGGTTCCGGCATGGCAGCAACTGTCCCATGCGGGTGGGTAACGGCAGGATGGGAGTCATGAGGATCGCGATCACCGGCTCCAACGGGCTCATCGGCACGGCGCTCAGGCGCTCCCTGCGAGCGGACGGGCACGAGGTGGTCCGCCTGGTCCGGCGTCCCTCCCGCGCGGGCGACGAGGTCGAGTGGGACCCCTCCCGCCGGTACGTGGACGTGAGCGGGCTGTACGGCTGCGAGGCCGTGGTCCATCTCGCGGGCGCGGGGGTCGCGGACCACCGATGGACCGACGCGTACAAGCAGGAGATCAAGAACAGCCGCGTCCTCGGTACGGCGGCCATCGCCGAGGCCGTCGCGTCCCTGGACACCCCGCCCGGCGTCCTGGTGTGCGGAACGGCCATCGGCTTCTACGGCGACACGGGCGACCGCCCGGTGGACGAGTCCGCGCCGCCCGGCGAGGGGTTCCTGCCCTCGGTGTGCGTCGAGTGGGAGGACGCGGCGGCTGCCGCGTCGGACGCGGGCGTACGGACGGTGCTCGCCCGCACGGGGCTCGTCGTGGCCCGCGAAGGCGGCGCGTGGGGGCGGCTGTTCCCCATCTTCCGCGCGGGGCTGGGCGGCCGGCTCGGCGACGGGCGGCAGTACTGGAGCTTCATCTCCCTGCACGACCACGTGGCGGCGCTCCGGCACTTGATCGACACGGAGTCCCTGTCGGGCCCGGTGAATCTCACCGCCCCCGAGCCGGTGACGAACCGCGAGGTCACGGCGGCGATGGGCCGTGTGCTGCACCGCCCGACGGTCCTCGCGGTGCCGTCCGTGGCGCTGAAGGTGGCGCTGGGCGAGTTCTCGCAGGACGTACTGAGCAGCCAACGGGTACGGCCGAGGCGGCTGCTGGAGTCGGGGTTCACGTTCGCGTTCCCAAAGATCGACGAATCGATTGTCTCGGCGTTGCGCGTGTAGCGCGGGTTGCGGGGGTTGCGGGGTTGCGTGGTGGGCCGGGTTGGTATCAGCCGGCCCCGGTGCCGACGGGTCCGTCCTCAATCGCCGGACGGGCTGGGTGGTTGCGGTGGTGGCCGGGTGCCGCTCCGGGGTCATGCCCGGACGGCATGATTTACGGCGCGTGCCCCGTTCGTTGGCCCCGAGAGAACCGGCATTCCCACGCGCCACAAATCAGCCTGAGTGTCCGACCACGACCCCTGCGCGCCCCCCTTCAGCCCGCAGGACGGGGAACGGCGCCCGGCCGCCCACCCGACTGGTGAGGTCCCGCGCGGCCGTTTCCCTGCGCGGGGCAACCCGGCAGTAGGCCACCGGACCGGCCGCCCACGCGGCTTGAACAGCGTCACGTGGCGGCGTGAGGGGGGCGGGGTCGTAGGAGGGGTGTGTCCGGACACTCAGGCTGATTTGTGGCGCGTGAAGAAGAAGGCCTCAGCGGATCCAACGAACCCTGCACGCGCCGTAAATCATGCCGTCCGGACATACCCGTCCGGAGACCCCGCACCCCGCCCCCAGGCCGACGAAACAGCAACCCAAACCCCCCGTGTGCGCCCCCGCCGCTCCGATGCCCCCGCCACTGCGCGACTGCGAACGGCCGGTTCCGTTCCTAGTCTCGACCCCGCACTCAGGTATTCCCTGGACGGGGGCCGGGCACCAGCCCCGGACCGCACAGCCGCGCCGACCTCGGGGAGGGGCACGTGCTCAGTACTGAACATCACGCGGACGTCGTCATCATTGGCGCCGGAATCGCCGGCCTGTCGGCAGCTCATCAGCTGACCCGCGCCGGTGTAACAGTCACCGTCCTGGAGACCGCCCCTTACATCGGCGGCAGGATGGCCACCGAGGACCTCGACGGCTTCCGGCTCGACCGCATCGGTCAGATGCTCAACACCTCGTACCCGGAACTGCTCCGCACCCCCGCCCTGGCGGACGCCTCCCTACGGATGTTCTCGCCGGGCGTGCTCGTCCACAGCGAGGGACGCCACCACCGCGCGGGCGTCACCGTCGCCGCAGGGAGCGCGCGGGGCGCACTCACCGCCGCGCGCGCCCTCGCAAGCGCCCCGCGCGCCAGGACCCCCCGGACACGCACCCCCCGCGCCAGGGCCGTACGGCCGGGCTACCGCCCCCCGTTGGGCAACGCGCTTGACCAGGCCCGTCTCCACGCGGCCTTCGGCCGTCTCGCGACCACGCCGGTGAACCGTCTGCTGGTCCGCCCCGAACGCCCCGCCCTCGCCGCGCTGTCCGCGCGCGGACTGCCCGCGCGGACGGTCGACGGCTTCGTACGCCCCCTGCTGTCAGCGCTGCTCTGCGACCCGGACCTCACCACGTCCAGCCGCTGCGCCGACCTGGCCCTGCGCAGCTTCGCCCGCGGCCGGCTGTGCGTCCCCGAGGGCGGAGCCACCGCCCTGCCCGAGCTGCTGGCGGCCACGCTGCCGCCCGGCACGGTGCGGACGGGCGTGTGTGTGACGGACGCGTCGATCAGCTCAGTCGGTACGAAGGAGCACGGCGAGATCACCTGCCGCTCCCTGCTCGTGGCGACAGGCGCCCGCGCCGCCGCCGAGTTGCTGCCGGGCCTGCGGGTGCCGGACTTCCACCCCGTGACGGTCCTTCACCACACCGCCCCCACGCCCCCGTTGACCGAACCCGCGCTGCTCCTGGACGGAGACCGTCGCGGCGGCCCCGTCGCCCACACGACGGTCATGAGCGCGGTGGACCCGTCGCGCGCCCCGGCCGGCCGGACGCTGATCTCCTCGACGGTGCTCGGGCTCCGTACGCCGCCGCCCGAGGCGGAACTCGACGGCGCGGTCCGCGCGCATCTCGCCACGCTGTACGGCACGTCGACCACCGACTGGGAGCTGCTGGCCGTCCAGCACGACCCGGAGGCCGTCCCCGCGATGCCGGCGCCGCACGATCTGCGCCGCCAGGTGCGGCTGTTGTCGGGGCTGTACGTGTGCGGGGACCACCGCGACACCAGCACCGTCCAGGGCGCCCTCTCGTCGGGCCGCAGGGCCGCGTACGCGATCCTGGACGACCTGGGCGTACGACCCGGCGACGGGACCGTCCACCTGCCGACCGCGGCGTAGGGCAAGGGGCCGCGCCGCCCCGCTCAGCCGAACGCCGCGATCCTGTCCCGGTACTTGCGTACGGCCGCTGCCTCCCGGTACGGCTCCAGCCGCCGTTCGAAGTCCCGTACGTAGTCCACCGCACGTGCCGAACGGATCTCCGTGGCCTGCTGCGCCGCCTCCGCCCCCAGCGCGCACGCCTGGTCCAGTTCGCCGAGCCCCAGGTGGGCGGAGGCGAGCACCACGCGGCAGAAGAGGCGGCTGCGCGCGAACGCGGGTGACCGCAACTGGAGGGAACGCTCGGCGTGTTGGACGGCGGCGCGGTACTGCTGGAGATCCCGGTAACTGTGCCCGAACTCGTCGGCGAGCTGCCCTTCGTCGAAGGTGCGTGCCCAGTGCGGCACGTCGTCGCCGGGCCGGGCCGACTCCAGGGCGCGCTCGGCCCGCGCGAGAGAGGTGGTGCAGGCCCGCGCCTCGCCGAGTACGCCGTGCCCGCGCGCCTCGACGGAGTGCAGCAGCGCCTGCACGACGGGCGGCGCGGACGAGCCGACGCCCTGCTGGGCGACGCGGGCGAGCTGGACCGCCTCCCGGCCGTGGCCGAGGTAGACGGCCTGGCGGCTCATGGTGATCAGGACGAAGGAGCCGTACGCCCGGTCGCCCGCCGCCTGGGAGAGCCGCAGCGCCTGGACGAAGTAGCGCTGGGCGAGCCCGTGCGCGGCGATGTCGTACGAGGTCCAGCCGGCCAGCCTGGTCAGGTCGGCCGCGGCGGCGAACAGCCGCCGCCCGGTGGCCTCGCCGTACACGCCGCGCAGCATCGGCTCGCACTCGTGCTCCAGGTACCGGACGAGTGCCTGCCGGGCGTGGCCGCCGCCGTACGCCTGGTCGAGGGTGCGGAACAGCTCGCTGACGGAGCGGAGGGCCGCGATGTCGCCGCCGCCGACCCGCTGACCGGCGACGCGGTCCGTCTGCCGGGGCGCGGGGACACCGGCGGGCGCGGCCTGCCGGTGCACGGTCCCGCCGCCCTGGGCGGGCACACGGGCGCCCCTGTCCTCCCCCGCCCGGCCCACGCGACCGGCACCTCCGCCTCCGTAGGAGGGCGTCTTCCCGTACGACGTACCCGCCCCCGCGCCCCCGGCCGGGGCCAGTTGGGGACCGGCCCCCACCGACCTCCCCGGCGTACCCGGCGACGCCGACCCGTCGTGCCCCACCCGCTCGTCCGCGCGGCCGATCAGCCAGTCGCGGCTCGGCACCACCAGCCCCGCCGGAGTGAACGCGATCTTGCGCAGCTCCGCGTGGCTCCCCGAGTCCTTGCGCCAGAGTCCGCCGACGATGTCGACGGCCTCCTCGGGGGTCGACGCGAATTCCAGCCCCGCGTACACGGGCGCGCAGGCGTCCAGCCCGAGGTCCTGCGCGGAGAGCCGGCGGCCGAGCCGGCGCGTGAAGACCTCGGCGATCAGCGCGGGGGTGGTGCCGCGCGGCTGCTGACCGCGCAGCCATCGCGTGACGGACGTTTTGTCGTACCGCAGGTCGAGGCCGTGTTCGAGCCCGAGCTGGTCGACCCGGCGGGCGAGACCTGCGTTGGAGAAACCGGCTTCTGCGATGAGCGCGGCGAGCTGGCGGTTGGGGATGCGCTGCGGAGGTCGTTCCGACATCAGCTGTACGGTCTCCTGCCTTCCGGGCCCCGGAAGCCCTGATGGAACGGCGCGAATTTAGCGGTCCGAGCTGCCCGCACCGTCACGTTCGTCCCACATTCATCCGATCGTGTGAGGATTGCGGACTTAGCTGACGTACCGCGTCCACCGCTCCCGTACCGCCTCACGGGCCCTACGGGCCTGCCGGACCGCTCCGGACGACGCGGTCGTACAGTGGCTGAGGCGCGATATGTGCACCGTGCCCGGATGTCGCGGGGCCCCCGCGGAACTCGGGCACAGACGAGAGAGGCAATGCCCGTGAGTGAGCTGCGGTTCGTCCATCTGGGCTTCGGCGGCGACGCCGTCGAGTACCAGGAGGCGTGGCAGAAGCAGCGCGAGGTCCACGCGGCCCGCTTCGCGGATGAGATCCCCGACACCTGCCTGCTGCTCGAACATCCGCCCGTCTACACCGCGGGGCGGCGTACGGAGGACAGCGAGCGCCCTCTGGACGGGACCCCTGTCGTGGACGTCGACCGCGGCGGCAAGATCACCTGGCACGGTCCGGGCCAGCTCGTCGGCTATCCGATCCTGAAGCTGCCGCGTCCCGTGGATGTGGTGGCGCACGTACGCCGTCTTGAGGAGGCGCTGATCCGCACGGCGACGGACTTCGGCGTGCGGACCACGCGGGTGGAGGGCCGCAGCGGCGTATGGGTGCTCGGCGATCCGGTGGAGGAGCGCCCGGCCGTGGGCGGTCTGTCGCTGGACTTCGACCCCCGCGTGGACGACGGGGAGTTCGACCCCCGCCTGAACGGCCCCGAGTACGCGCCGTCCAACGCGGGCCAGCGCCGCGAGGACCGCAAGCTCGCCCAGATCGGCATCCGCGTCGCGAAGGGCGTGACGATGCACGGCTTCTCGATGAACGTGAACCCGGACAACACCTGGTTCGACAAGATCGTGCCGTGCGGGATCCGGGACGCGGGCGTGACGTCGCTGTCGTACGAACTGGGCCACGACCTCACGGTCGCCGAGGTGCTTCCGGTCGTGGAGCACCATCTGCGGAACGTGCTGGAGCAGGCGGAGCCGAAACCTCGCGAGGTGGAGGCCGAGGCCGTCGTGCCGATACGCGGCTGACCCCGGGCGCGGGGCGCACGGGGGGAATGCCCCCAACCGACCACGCAGTACCAAGCAATCAACGGGCGTACTCTGGTGTTCACCGAAGATTCGAATGCCGCGCCAGCAGAGAGAGGTGCCGGACGTGTCCGCTGTCGCACCCGACGGACGCAAGATGCTGCGCCTGGAGGTCCGGAACAGCCAGACCCCCATCGAGCGCAAGCCCGAGTGGATCAAGACCCGGGCGAAGATGGGGCCCGAGTACACCAAGATGCAGAAGCTCGTGAAGAGCGAGGGCCTGCACACCGTGTGCCAGGAGGCCGGTTGTCCCAACATCTACGAGTGCTGGGAGGACCGCGAGGCGACTTTCCTCATCGGCGGCGACCAGTGCACGCGACGCTGTGACTTCTGCCAGATCGACACGGGCAAACCGGCGGCGCTGGACCGCGACGAGCCCCGCCGGGTCGGCGAGTCCGTCGTCACGATGGACCTGAACTACGCCACGATCACCGGCGTCGCCCGCGACGACCTGGAGGACGGCGGCGCCTGGTTGTACGCGGAGACCGTGCGCCAGATCCACGCGCAGACCGCGGAGCGCGAAGCCGGCCGTACGAAGGTCGAACTCCTCATCCCGGACTTCAACGCCGAGCCCGAGCAACTGGCCGAGGTCTTCTCCTCGCGCCCCGAGGTGCTCGCGCACAACGTCGAGACGGTGCCGCGGATCTTCAAGCGGATCCGTCCCGGCTTCCGTTACGAGCGTTCCCTCGACGTCATCACGCGGGCCCGCGAGGCCGGCCTGGTCACCAAGTCCAATCTGATCCTCGGCATGGGCGAGACCCGCGAAGAGGTCAGCGACGCGCTGCGCGATCTGCACGACGCGGGCTGCGAGCTGATCACGATCACGCAGTATCTGCGGCCCTCCGCGCGCCACCACCCCGTCGAACGCTGGGTGAAGCCGCACGAGTTCGTGGAGCTGAAGGACGAGGCCGAGGCGATGGGCTACTCCGGTGTGATGTCGGGGCCGCTGGTCCGGTCCTCGTATCGCGCGGGGCGGCTGTTCCAGCAGGCGATGGAGCGCCGGAGCGCGGAGTCCGTCCGCCAGGCGGTGTGAATCCGCCGGCTTGCGCCCGAGCGTCGCGCGGGCCCGCTGTGTGAATCCGAGCACAAGCGACTACTTGGCAGTAACGGCCGCACCGCCGCGGCCCGTACGCTCCCCGCAGGTGGCGGGCGGTGTACGGGCCGCGGCGCTGTTCGGAGGTACGGCCGCGGGCATTCACGGCCGTTTGACCGCTTGGTCACGCACTGGTAACACCGGTGGGTAACCCTCATTCGTACGCACCGCGCACCACCCGCTCCAGCCCCGCCACCCGCACTCGTTCCTAGGGGGAACAGCCACCATGCAGGCCGCGCCGGTACGACCCGTCACCGAGGTGATGGCGGCAGCCACCCGCCCCATCGCCCTCCCCTCCGTCTCCGCCGCCCTGCGCGCCATGGAGTCGCTCCTCCTCGCCGGCGGCCAGCGCACGGCCCGCAGGAACGCCTGGACGGCCGTCCTGGAGGACCGCCGCAGGGCCAAGGACCGGGTCGAGGCGCAGCACGTACTGGAGGCCGTGTCGGGCCGCACTTCCTGAGCCACGTAAACTTCGGTTCATGGCGAGGAAGGAAAACGCAGACACTGCTGCGGAAACTGGGCGACTGAAGCAGATCGCTCTTACCTACAAGATGACCCGACGGGTCGACAAGAGGGTCGGTCTCGTCGTCGCGGGCGTGGGACTCGTTACCTTCGGCGTCCTCCTCGCGATCGGTTTTCTGGTCGGTCACCCCATTTACCTGGGCATTCTGGGCTTCATTCTGGCCTTCCTCGCGATGGCGATCGTCTTCGGACGCCGCGCCGAGCGTGCTGCCTTCGGACAGATGGAGGGCCAGCCGGGAGCGGCGGCGGCCGTGCTGGAGAACGTGGGCCGCGGCTGGTCCACGACCCCGGCGGTCGCGATGAACCGCAGCCAGGACGTGATCCACCGCGCGGTCGGCAAGGCCGGCATCGTCCTGGTGGCCGAGGGCAACCCGAACCGGCTCAAGAGCCTGCTGGCGGCCGAGAAGAAGAAGATGGCGCGCATCGTCGTCGATGTGCCGGTGCACGACATCATCGTCGGCGACGGCGAGGGTCAGGTGCCGCTGAAGAAGGTCCGTACGACGATGCTCAAGCTGCCTCGGGTGCTCTCCGGCCCGCAGGTGACGGCGGCCAACGACCGGTTGCGGGCGATGGGCGACCTGATGAGCAACATGCCGCTGCCGAAGGGGCCGATGCCGAAGGGCATGCGGATGCCGCGGGGCGGAAAGATGCGCTGACCGCCGGACACACGTGAAGGGCGGCGGGGAACGCGAGTCCCCCGCCGCCCTCTCCTACGTTCTGGCCAGATGTTCCTGCTAGGTCCTGTCCGGGCGATCTTGTCGGATAGCCCGGGGCGTCTGGTGCGGTGCGTCGCAAGGCGCCGAAGTGCCCGCAGGGTGGTTTCCTGTGGGCATTTCGGCAACGCGGCGAGGTGCCGTGCCAGGCGTTCCGGGCCCGGCAGAGATCGCCCGGACAGGGCCTAGATCCTGACCTGTACGGCACGGGCGAGCCGGTCGTGCAGCCCGCGCCCGTCGCGGTCCCAGATGAGGGCGGGCACGGCGAGGCACAGCAGCACGCTGCGGAGCAGGGCCCACCCGAAGCCGAGCCGGTGGCGGCTCTCGGAGATGACCCGCAGGCCGAAGACGCGCTTGCCGAGGGTGGAGCCGACCGTCCCGACGGTGAGGATGTGCAGGACGAGGAGAACGCCGAGCGCGTAGTTGGCGGCGCCCTGCGCGTCGCGGACGAAGAGGCCGTACGCGATCAGCATGCACAGCGCCCAGTCGAGGAAGAGCGCGCCGAGACGCCGCCCGAAGGGGGCGACGGAACCGGGACCCTCCTTCGGCAGCCCGAGGCGCTCGCCCCGGTATCCGAAGTCCGCGCCCATCTCCTCGGCCACCGCGCGCGGTCCGGAGAGCCACGATCCCACTGCTTGCCTGTTGTCCACCCGACCACGGTACTGCGCGGGCGCATGTACACCAGGGTCCGGGGGTACGGATCGGGCCGGACCCCCGCCCCCGCACCGCCCAACCGCCCACCCCCGCCGGGCCGTTTCAAGCCGCGGTGGCCGGACTGTGGAACGGCGCACACCCAGGCCGGTTAACTTCGGCGAAACAAATGGGTCATGCTTGAGAAATCCCGCATACCTATGGTCGGGTCCTGCGTGTGCCACCGCACTGGCCGCACGACCAGTAGCGATAAACCCCCGCCCCATCCTCTGGGGACGGGAGGAGGAGGAGCTGGATGTTCCAGAACGCCGACGACGCCAAGAAGTTCATCGCGGACGAGGACGTGAAGTTCGTCGATGTCCGCTTCTGCGACCTGCCTGGCGTGATGCAGCACTTCACGATCCCGGCGAAGGCGTTCGACCCGGATGACGAGCTGGCCTTCGACGGCTCGTCGATCCGCGGCTTCCAGGCGATCCACGAGTCGGACATGGCGCTGCGCGCGGACCTGTCGACCGCTCGGGTGGACCCGTTCCGTCGCGACAAGACGCTGAACATCAACTTCTTCATCCACGACCCGATCACGGGTGAGCAGTACAGCCGCGACCCGCGCAACATCGCCAAGAAGGCCGAGGCCTACCTCGCCTCGACCGGCATCGCGGACACCGCGTACTTCGGCCCCGAGGCCGAGTTCTACGTCTTCGACAGCGTGCGCTTCAACACGACGTCGAACGAGAGCTTCTACCACGTCGACTCCGAGGCCGGCGCCTGGAACACGGGCTCCACCGAGGACAACCGCGGCTACAAGGTCCGTTACAAGGGCGGCTACTTCCCGGCCCCGCCGGTCGACCACTTCGCCGACCTGCGCGCCGAGATCTCCCTGGAGCTGGACAACGTCGGCATCGCCGTCGAGCGCCAGCACCACGAGGTCGGCACCGCGGGCCAGGCCGAGATCAACTACAAGTTCAACACGCTGCTCGCCGCGGCCGACGACCTGATGCTCTTCAAGTACGTCGTGAAGAACGTCGCCTGGCGCAACAACAAGACCGCGACCTTCATGCCCAAGCCGATCTTCGGCGACAACGGTTCCGGCATGCACGTCCACCAGTCCCTGTGGGCCGGTGGCGACCCGCTGTTCTACGACGAGCAGGGTTACGCGGGCCTCTCGGACACCGCCCGCTACTACATCGGCGGCATCCTCAGGCACGCGCCGTCGCTGCTGGCGTTCACGAACCCGACGGTGAACTCGTACCACCGCCTGGTCCCCGGCTTCGAGGCCCCCGTCAACCTGGTCTACTCGCAGCGCAACCGCTCGGCCGCGATGCGCATCCCGATCACGGGCTCCAACCCGAAGGCCAAGCGCGTCGAATTCCGCGCCCCGGACCCGTCGTCCAACCCGTACCTGGCCTTCTCGGCCCTGCTCCTCGCGGGCCTCGACGGCATCAAGAACAAGATCGAGCCGGCGGAGCCGATCGACAAGGACCTCTACGAGCTGGCCCCGGAGGAGCACGCGGACGTGGCCCAGGTCCCGACGTCCCTCCCGGCGGTACTCGACGCCCTGGAGGCGGACAACGAGTACCTGCAGGCGGGCGGGGTGTTCACGTCGGACCTGATCGAGACGTGGATCGACTACAAGCGCACGAACGAAATCGCCCCGATCCAACTGCGCCCGCACCCGCACGAGTTCGAGCTGTACTTCGACATCTAAAGGGCGAGGTCCGGCCACTTGGGCGGAAGGCTCACCAACAAGCACTGACCTGCGAGAACACTTCTCACCAGTTCTCACGGCGACCGCTTGTCTTCCACCCCCTCGTGCACCGAGTGTGCACCGCCGGACCGTTCCCTGACGTGACGTCAGAAACACTGCGAGGGCCGCTACCCCATAACCGGGGCAGCGGCCCTCGTCGGCTTGTCCGGGCTCTGCGTGCGGCGGCAGGTGGCTGAGGACCACTCCTTCAGCCCCAACTGCAACCACGTACATGAAAGGGTCCACCGCGAATGTTGTGATCCTTCATGCGCGCCACCACGTAGTCGTAGTCGTAGCGGCCATTGACCTTCTGAGCGAACAGCGGCAAGAGTTTGTAGTAGCGACGTTCGCTGATTCCGATCCGTGTCCACGGGGACCGGTCCGGCGCCTCGCTCTTCCGGTACTGCATGATGGCGATGCTCGCCTTACGACGCACGTACCGACGAGTCGCCCCGCGCCCCGCGCCGGATCGAATCCGGGGTGCATCAATTGTTCGAGCAGTGTTGCAGCCGCAGAGGCTTTGTCTGGGGCACGAGTCTCACGCTGCATTCGATCGACCTGCCGGGGGGACGCCATCGCGACGGCGTTCGCCAGCGCCGGCTCGTCGCCCGTAGCCGAGGCACGAAATTCTCTATTTGACGACATAGATGTTGTCTGCTGGCGGCGTGCTGCTCATGGCGTGGCCTGGTTGGGGCAGAGCTGGAGTGCCAGTTCGACGGCGTTGGCCTGGCTGCCGGGGTCGCTGGTGACTCGCTGGTGCGGGATCTTGTCTTCGGCGAGGAGCGCGTGGGTGTGGTGGTCGACCAGCGCACGGTAGCGGGCGTCGTAGTCGTGCTTGCTCTCGACCGGTAGGGCCTCGTCGAGGACCGTGGCCAGGAGCAAGTTGTACTTCTGCGCCTGCGTGGAAGCCAGGAGCCGTAGCCGTTCGCACTCCAGCAGGTCATGGGTCTTCTGTCGCCATTGCTGGGCGGCGTGGAAGTAGGCGAGGGCGTCCCAGGCTGCGCGATCGGCGAGGACGACCTGGATCGGTTCGGGGGCGGGGCGGGCGGCTGCGGCGATTTCGTCGGCGATGCCTTGGGTGATGACCCATTCAGTGGAGGCGGCGGTGTGGTGCTGCATTTTCGGGAGGCCGGTGAGTGCGGCTCGTTTTCCGAGTCGGCCGGTGCGGGCTACGGGGATTCCGTGGGCGCGTAGTTCCATCTCGATGCGTTTGAGGAGGGTGGTCTTGCCGGTGGAGTGGGTGCCCATGACGCCGATGCGGATGGGCTGAGGGGTGGTCACCACAGGGTGGGGTCCTTGTCTGGTTCGGGGGCCCCGGGCAGGCCGGGCGGCACGGCCGCCGCGACGAGCTGGTCCCAGGTGTCGTACCGGTTGGCCATGAGGATCAGGAGCTGGGCGGTGGCGTAGGCGTCGAAGGTGGCGCGGTGGCGGTGTGCGGGGGCCGCGGTCAGGTCCGGCCGGAGGTGTTCGATCAGGGCGTCGAGGGTGTACTTGGGCAGGTTGGGGTGAGTGGCCTTGGCGAGGCGGAGGGTGTCGATGACTCCGGCCGGCTGCCACGTCGGGAGGTGTGCGGAGAGCACTCGGTGGTCGACGTGGGCGTTGTGGGCGCAGATCCATGAGGTGCCCAGGAGGGTGTGGACCTGGTCGGCGATCTCCTCCCAGACCGGCTCGGTTTCCAGCCGGTCGTTGGTCAGGCCGTGGACGCGGGCGGCGAACGGGGTCACGGGGTGCCGGGGTTTGGTCAGCCATGCCCCGGTTGTGCTGGTGTCCGGCCGTCCTTCGCGTACGGGGAGTGCGGCGACTTCGACGAGGTCGGGTGGGTTGGCGCCGTTGCCTTCGACGTCAACCACGAGGAGCGGGGGCCAGGAGGAGAAGTTCATGCGGGGGTGGGTCCGTTCTCCGCCGTCCAGCCGATGGGGGCCCGGCCGTGTCGGCGGCGGTGGTGAGGTTTGGTGCGGTCGTGGCACTGGTAGCCGAAGCCGTGCTGGAGGTAGTAGCGCGGCGGCTCGTCCAGTCCCTCCACGACGATGGCACGGTCGTTGACCTCCACCACGCCCGTCGCGCCGAGTGCTTGGGCTTCGCGCGTGACGACCGCCGGATCGGGCTTGACCCAGGCCGCCTGGCACCGCGCGATCTGGGTTTCGGGGCAGATGTCGCACAGTTCCCGGATGCCGAAGTGGCCGTTGTAGTCGGCCTCTCCGTGCGCGTAGGCGACCCCGCAGCTCGTCTTGCGGAACAACGCCCCCCACGTGCCGTCCTGTTGGAAGGCGTCGAGGATCCGCTGCTCGGCCCCCTCGGGCATGATCTTCCGCCGCGCCGTCTCGTCGTAGGGCATCGGCAGTCCGTGCGCCTGGTAATAGGAGGCGATCTGGTCGCGGAAGAACAGGCCGGTGAAGACGGTCGCGTGCGCGTGCCGGGACAGTTCACGTGCTCGTTCGATGTCGGCGGCGGAGTCGTTGAGGCCGGGCACGATCGGACGCCAGTACAGGACGGTGCGGTATCGCTCGGCGTGCTCGTACAGGGTGCGCAGGCTGCGCGCGGCGATAGCCGAGTCGACAGGCTCGATCGCCGGGTTGGTGATGTTGGAGTGCGTGACCAGCACGGTCAAACGCAGGTGGGTGAAGCTGTTGAGGACGGCGCAGTCCTCGGGCGTCACCCGCCACCGCGTGATGATCAGTACGTGATTGGTCAGGCCCTGCTCGTCCAGGGCCCGCAGCACGTTGAACACGTGCGGCTTGACGATGGGGAGCATGGGGTCCGTGGCCCGGTTCAGGAGCTGGACGGGCGTCTTGTGCGCCCGGAAGTACGGGTGCCCGACGAGACGGGTGACGGCCTCCTCGTCGCTCATGAGGCGCCGGGGGGCCTTCATCTCGAAGTTGTCGAAGAGGTGCCGGACGCAGTACCCGCACTCCAGCGGGCAGCCGACGATCCAGTTCAGCGACAGCCCCGACTTGCGGTACTCGATCACGTCGGCGAGTTCCGGCTTGAGTGCGCCGATCTTTTCGGCGGCAAGGATGGGCAGGGCACGGCGTAACGGGGAATTGAGAAGGGTCATGTGGATCTCCAGTCGGGGGTGTGGCGGAGCGGATGCTCGGCTGCCGCACGCTGGTGCGGTGGGTGCTGGGGTGGTGGGGTGAGTAACTTGCGGCGGCGGGCGCCGTACCAGGTGCCGAAGTCCCGGCGCGCGGCGTCGGGGTCGTCCGAGGTGTGCACGAGGTTGTTCACCAGCCGACGGCCGGCGAGAGCCTTCTCCAGGCTGTCGCGGCCGAGGTCCCCGCGGATGGTGCCCTTGGCGGCCTGCGTGGGGTCGAAGTGACCGAGCAGGTCCCGCACTCTGCCGTGGATACCGGCGTCGCCGTGGGCGAGGGCGACGGTCACCGGCTTGTCCGCGTACAGGGCGTCGAGCGCGGCGGGAATGTCGCGGCCGGTGAACCAGTCGGCGTCCACCAGCAGGTCCCAGTAGTGCACGTGGGCCTGCCACGCCCTCGCCGTCAGGTCGAGCTGGCCGAGCACGGTGACGCCGCAGACAGCGATCCGCTCAAGGACCCGGTCGGTAAGGCCCGTTGCCACGCAGTCCGGCTTGCAGAGAATCACCGTCCACCGGTCCCAGTCGACGCCGTCGACCACACCGCCGCTCCAGGACGGCTTACCGACCGCCGTCATGACGGTGCTCCGACATCGGGCATGCGCGTGGGCCAGCGGTGGGCCACCAGCCAGCGAAGCCCTGGGTCGAGGGCGCCCAGCACGTTCTCGTTGACCGGGTCCGCTGGGCAATGGCGGATCTGCCGGTGGACCTCGAACAGCAGCAGCACCTGCTGCCAGTACGGGTCGAAGCCGAGCGACGTGGTCTCCTGCGGCCGTAACCGGCCCCGGCCGGTGCGCAGTCTCTCCTCGTGCATGAGCAGCTCGGAGACGGTCGAGAAGGACGTGCTAGCCGGCATTCTCGGGAACGGGAACCGCGGTTTCGACGTGGTCAGTTCGGCCTCGGCCAGGACTCGCCTGATGCGCGGGACGTCGCGCTCGCCGACGTGAGCGGAACCGATGTGATGGGTGTAGGTGCCCAGTTGAAGACCGAGCTGTACGGCGGCGAACTCCTGGATCATCGTGAAGGAGAACGTGTCGGACAGCAGCCCCCGGTCACAGTCATTGGCCCGCATGTAGCAGACCATGTGGACCCGGCCTTCGCGGACGAGGAGATGCAGCGCGGCCACGCAGGACATGTCGGGGTTATCAGCAACGGCCAGCTCGTCGGCGGTGAAGATCGGCAGCAGGCCCCGCTTGCTGTCCCGCTCCATACGAAGCAGCTCCAGGACCTGGTCGAACGGCGATGTGCCGCCGACCGTGGCCGGGTTGAACATGCGCGAGCCGTACGCGGAGCCGCCCATCGTCCGCCCGTCACGCGAAAACCGCCGCACATGCGGCGCGTAGTACGCCAGCATCTCCACATCGTCGCGACCGCCGAGGTACCAGAGCGCCTCGGCGAAGTGCCAGACAGGGTTGACCTTCCGCTCGGCCAGATACGGAAGACGCGCACGCGGATCGGCGATCTGGAAACTGAGCCCGATTCGCTCACGCGCGGAATTCCCACGCGGCGCGTTCCGGTACTCGAACCGATCCACCAGATGACCGAGCACGTCCAGATACGCGCGCTCAAAGTCCGGATAGACAGGTGGAGTTAACACTGGTTCCTCCTTCAGGTACTCGGCCGGGAATCGCACCGGTGGTCCGCTGGGACAGGCCGTGGAGCAGCCCGGCACACTGTGCCGGGATGGTCATGTTCCCGATCGGAGAGCGGCCAGGAGACCCCGCGCGGCCTGTGCGTCGATGGGGCTGACTGCCAGGGTGGCGTCGCTGTCGCAGCGGACGCAGTCGTGGTGGAAGTACAGATCGAGGAAGCCGCCGCCGGTCACTGCTGTGAAGGCCGCGCCGAGACGGCGCATGACCTGCCGCACCTCGGGCCATTCCTCCAGGTTCCGTTCGACCGTTTGTACCGGCGCGCCCAGGAGACAGGCGAGCCGGTCGGCGGTGGCGACGGTGACCTCGCCCAGCTCCACCGTGCCCCCGACTACAGACAGACCGGGGATCGAGTCCGTGCTGACGGAATGCGGCGCGGAGAGTGTCGGTGGTCTCCTGGACGGGGTCGTGCTGTCTGCGTCAGCGATCGTGGTGCGCATGGTGGAGTCTCCGGGAAGTACGTGAGCGGGCGTCGAATGCCCTGGGCGGCGTGTCGAGTCAACCGGCTCAGAAGGAAAGGCAGTTGCGGTGCTGTTCAGGTCGAGGCGGGGCGCGTTGGCGCCCGCCGTATCCCGGTGGGTCCTCGGTCGTGGCTGTCTTGCCAGCGGCTCCGCCCTCCGCGTGGTTTCCATCAGAGTCGGGACGCGAGGCTTGGAAGCTGAGTGGACCGGCGCGCGGCCCGGGACCAGCAGAGGCGGTCGTCATGCGACCTCCTTCACGATGTTGGTTTCTGCCAGCCGTTCCAGCAGGTCGTTGACGAGCCCGGCCGTCCGCCGCAGGTGCCCGAGGGCCTGGCGGGAGTCGTCTGGCAGGGCCTCGGAGCGCAGCGTGTGCGCACGCTGAAGGAGACGGCACACCCGAGAGTCCCCGACCCCGACCCCGGCGGCGTTGGCGATAGCCACGAGCCGCAGGAGATCGCCACGCAAGCGTTCGGCGATCTCTCCGAACTCGCTCTCACGGGGGTCCTGTTCGTCCAGGACATCACCGCTGTCGTCCGCGATCGCTTCCAGCGGTTTCACCTGACGAAGCAGGCTGGCGATGCGGGCGAGACCCTCGGAATCGAGGGGTGGAGACCACCGCTCAACCGGGGGTGCTGTGGGCCGGACGGTCTCTGCAAGGACCAACGAGGAGGAGTGCATCAGCTGCTCCTGGCGGTGAACGTGCACCAGGTGCAGGTGCCTTTGCGGCCCCAGTCACGGGCGAAGAAAGAGACAAGCTGCATGCCGCGTCCACCTTCGTCATCCGGACATGTCTCCCGCACCTCCGGGCGGCCGGATGAGTGGTCGTCAACCTCGATCAGCACTTCACCGGCGGTGTCACAAGTGACCTGGAAAGAGACCGAGTTGGCGTTGCCGTGGACGATGGCGTTGGTGACGATCTCGCTGACCAGCAGCTGCACCGTCCCGACCACATCTCGATCTCTGACGCCGGCCCTCTCCAGCACGGCGGCCGTCACCCGACGCGCAGCCTCCACCCGCCTCGGATCGGCATCGAACGACATCTCAGCGTGCGCACTTCTCATCGGCCGTCTCCAAGTCGCCGTCTCGCCACCCGCCGGGATCGTGTCGAGGCGGGCCGGTAAACGCCGGGAGAGGAGAGCGGGAGTGCGGTGTGCCAGAGGCGTGGGATGCATAGGAATTCCTCTGAGGTCGTGTAACACCCGACCCGACTGGCACAGGACTTCGCGTTCTTCTGACGCCGCTGTCGCCTGTCGCAGCGGTCGCTCAGTTCCGCTGCTGGCCTTGCGGGGCAACGTGTTGTGCCGTTGGTCTTTGCTGCCTCAGCCCGGCACCTTGCAGACGCCGGCGCTGATCCAGAAAGTCATGGTCTTCATCCGGGTCCGCCAGGCGCTGAAAGTGGCGGCACAGTGCCTCGACGGAGCGGGCGAGGAGTGTGGCGTGCCGTACGGGGCCGAGCGAGCTGGGGTCGGCCGCCAGACGACGTCGTGCTTCGCCGATTCCTGCTTGAGCGCATGCCTCGTCTCGTGGCCCGGCTACGGCGCACCGCCGTTCCAACTCCGGGATCAGCAGGTTCAGGTGCCCACGAAGTTGGAGAGTGAGCAAGATCAGTGCTTCGCCGACGGGAGGCTCGGCGACGTCGTCGAGGAGGGCGGCTGCCGCGGCGGTCATCGTGGAGATGTCGAGCGGGAACGTACTCTGCATCGCCAGATAGGTGGTCTCGTCCATGGCGTACTCCCCGGCTCGTCGGTGATGAGGTGTCACCAGCGTGCGGCGCGAGGAAGGGGCTAACTGTCACTCTTCAGTGACACCCGCCGGGGCGGGGGTGACACCTATCAGAGACCGATCCATCCGGCCATACTGTCCAACGTGTCCGGAGTCGTGCGCCGCTTGTGCACCAGGCCCTTGATGGTCTCGCGCGCGCCCGGGTGATAGCGGGTCTGCTGCGGGGCCATCTTTCGCGCCGTCACCAGGTCTTCCAGCGCGGACTCGGTACGCCCGATCTCCATTTCCGCGCGAGCCTTGTCGACGTGGAAGTGAGCCCGGCGGGACAGCGGCCACGAATTCGGCATCGTCACCGCCGCCGCGTCTGTGACCGCTTTGCCGTAGCGACGCAGCTCCACATCCGCCGACACCTCGTGCAGTTGCACATTTGTCGGGCCGAAGCTGAGCCAGTGGACGTGTCCCGCCTCGCCCGTGTGGCCGGCCAGCCGCCGGGCTTCCGCCAAGTGCGTCTTGACTGTCGCCTTGTCCTGGGCCCGTGCTGCGATCACGGTGGCTCCGAGATGAAGCTGCCCGGCGACGGCAAGAGACTCGACGGTCTCGTCGGCGTCGCCGATGAGACCGTGGCCGGCGGCGATAAGCCGGAGTCCGATGGTGTGTTCGCCCTCGCGGAAGTAGACCAAAGCCCTCATGTACTGGCGCACGGCGGCGAGGAGGGGATCGGAGGCGCGCTGCGCTGCCCAGTCCATTCGGGCGAGGGCGATGCTCGACAGGTCGAAGTAGCCGAGCTTGACCGTGATGTCGTGGGCGGTGCGGTAGGTGGACGCGAGGGATCGCCACAGTTCCGTGGTGGGGTTCCGTTGCGCGACGGTCGTGAGTTCCGCGATGACTGCGGGCAGTGCGGTGGCCGCTTTGTTGAGCTGGGTGGCGCGGACCTGGCGGCAGAGGTCGTCCGCCGTAGTGATCAACTCCGGAACGCTTCGGGGGCGGAGGTCGGGGTCGGCGCCGAGGTCGTAGAGGTCGAGCGATTCGCGGATGGGGCGGATGAGTTCCGCGAGCCGGTCCTGCTGGAGTTCCGTCACGTAGGGCTGTCCTGTCAGGGCGGTGACGTCGATACGAAGTGCCCTGGCGACAGCCGAGACAAGGTCTGGGCTAGCGTTCTTGTGTCCCGCTTCGACCTGATGGAGCAGGCTGTATGAGTAGGGGATGAGCCCGGCGAGGCCGCGTTGTGTCAGCCCGGCGAGTTTCCTCTGGTCGGCGATGCGGGTGCCTGTGTGCTCGTCCTTGCGCATACGGGTCTCCGTTCCTGACTCGTCATCTGGAACGGTACTCGCGCCAGCCCCTGAGCCGACCGGTTCCCGGCTTTCGCATGTGGTCGACTGGACCGCATGACGAGGACCTTGTACCTGTTCGGCAGCGCAGCGCCCCCGGTGTTCGACATCGCACACGTGGTGAGTAACGCGCAGGAGCGCGGTTGGGATGTGTGTCTCGGGTTGACACCGACGGCCGCCCGTTGGCTCGGTGATCAGCTGCCCGCACTGGAGGAGCGGACAGGCGGCCCGGTCCGGTCCGAGTACAAGCTGCCGGGGCAGCCGGACGTCTGGCCGAAAGCGGATGCGATCCTCGTCGCGCCGGCCACGTTCAACACGATCAACTCGTGGACGCTGGGGATCACGTCAAGTTTCGTCGTCGGGGTAGTCGCCGAGGGTATCGGGAAGGGCATTCCGCTGTTGACGATGCCGTGCGTCAACGCGGCGTATGCGCAGCATCCCGCGTTCCACCGGTCGTTGGAGACGCTCCGCAGCGCCGGAGTGCGGGTGTTGTACGGCCCCGGAGGGTTCGAGCCGAACCAGCCCGGCGAGAAGAAGCCGTACCCATGGGCTGCGGCGCTGGACGCGGTGAAAGCAGTCACGGGCTGACGCGTCCGTCACCGTCGGCCAACTCCTCGATCCCGCGCGACAGGACCCCCGGCAGCACGCGGAACGGGCGGCCGATGAGATCCGTACGGCACTCTCTTCGCGTGGTTCGGAAGCAGACCGCGGCACGCCGGGCGTGACGAGAGAACCCTTCCTCCAGCCCGAAGGCTGGCAGGGGCGTAGTTCCCGCCGTGGATGCCGTACTAGCCAAGGCAGCGGCCTGATCGGCTACTCGGGTTCGGTGCTAGACGCTACCCAGCGGAGAGCACTTCGCCGGGCGGGGCCTGCCCACCGTCCAACGTGCCGAGGCGCAGCTTGCCTCCGCGCAGGAAAACTTGTGGCAGAAGAAGGTCGACCGTCACCCCGCCCTGGATGACCGGCGTGACCTCTACCGCGAGGAAGTCACCACCGCGATCGAGCAGTACCAGGCCGACAGCCGCAAGTACCGGCGGATCCATAACAGCCTGCAGACCCTCTTCATGATCGGCTCAGCCTCCATGACCACGATCGCAGCCCTGGACACGGGCAAAGAGCTGACTTGGCGGCAGAGCGTAATCAGCCTCGCCATCCACTGGGGCAACTCCTCGCCCGGGGTGCGGCGGTGGGGCATGAGGAGTCTGGTGCCCGGATAGCTGCCGTCGGCCATCGTCAGCGTTTTGCCCACGGCGGCCCTCGCACCGGATTCCGCCCACGCCTTGCAGTCGTTACGGTTGCCCGGCAACGGCCGACCAACCGCAACGACCAGCCGGGTATCGGCGTCGATGACGACCTGATGGTTGGTGGAGTAGCGGTAGTTCTTGGACTGCTCGCTGATGCTGTGGTCACGGGTGGGGACCAGGGTGCCGTCCACGATCAGCACGGTGCCGTTCGCGAACCGGCGCCGGGGCTGGAGCGCGAGAAACGGCCCGCGCTGGTCGATGATCCGGTCGGCTGCCGACTTCGAGACCCGAACAGTAGGGCGAGCTGGCGCATCGTCAAGTTCGTCCGCCAGTAAGCGGTGACCAGCAACACGCGGTCTGGGAGAGGCAGGCCCCACAGCCGGCCCCGCCGTGCGGCGTCCGCGCCCTCACGGCGCAGCGCGGTCACCAGCTTCCCGAAGCAGCGTGGGCTCAGCCCGGTGAACGGGGCTATCCAGGACGGCTCCGACGCCGTGATCACACCAGTCACGCGAAGATCATCTCCTTGTGACCGGCAGCTACGGGACAGGCAAAGGGTGCGGGGCGCTTACCTCGCCGTTGCGGTTCGAATCCCCAAGCTGACCAGCACAGCTCCCGCCAGACGACTCATCCCACGGCGGAACCGGGGCGTGTCGATTGCCGAGCGCGCGGCGGCCACCACTGACGTCCAGAACAGCAGCCAGACAAGGACGACGACCGTATGCGCGACCGCAAGCGCCGCGATCTGCGGCGCGATGGGACGGCTGGACGTGAGGAACTGCGGAACGAGGGTGAGATAGACCGACGCCGCCTTCGGGTTGAGGACGTTGGACCACAGACCTTGCCCGAAGCCCCCAAGCTGAGTCCACGGCAGGCGCCATCGCACCCGTCTCGTTGCATCGATGCCTCGACGTGCTGAGCGCCACGTGGTCACGCCCAACCAGATGAGATAGATCCCGCCCAGGATCTTCACCACCGTCAACGCGTGCGCCGACGACATGACAAGGGCCGACAAGCCAACTGCGGCGAACGCTGCATGCACCAGGAGCCCACACGCTGAGCCGAACGTGACGAGCACGCCATCGGACCGCGAGCCAGCGATCACCCGCTGTGTGACAAGGGTGAAGCTGGTGCCAGGAATCAACGTGAGAGGTGTGACTGCGGCCACGAAGCCGAGTACCTGATGCCACTGCACACAACGAGGATAGGCAGCGGTAGCACCTCCAACCACCCCTTCCCCAGCGGCTCTTCCAGCCTGGGCGGAGACCGCGGCGTCTACTTCGACTTGAAGATCATTACGGGACAAGCCTTAGGAGAACCACAGGTCAGAGCTCGGTTCCACTCACCTGGGCTGCCTGTTGGCCGTCGGCCGTGCTCCTCACTCGCTGAGGAGCACGGCCGACGGCCTTTTACGTGCTGCGGTCACCCTTGTGCCGCGCCCGCTTGGCGCCGTGACGCGAGAAAGCGGTGGTCGCGCTGGCTCGGGGTCGCATACGTTCGGCTGCATGGTTGACGCAGCTTTCGGGCATCCGCGCCTCGCCGCCATCTACGATCCGCTCGATCCGGATCGCGGCGATCTCGACGCGTATCTCGCGATGGCGGGGGAGTTCGGTGCGCGGTCCGTGCTGGACATCGGGTGTGGTACGGGCGTGTTCGCGCTGCTGCTCGCCGGGCGCGGGATTGCGGTCACCGGGATCGATCCCGCGCGGGCGTCCGTCGACGTCGCGCGTGGCAAGCCGGGCGCGGAGCGGGTGCGCTGGCTCGACGGTGACGCGGGGGATCTGCCGCCCATGCGGATCGACCTGGTGACGATGACGGCGAACGTCGCCCAGGCGATCGCCGATCCGCAGGCGTGGCGGACGACGCTGCGCGGCGCGTACGAGGCGCTGCGGCCCGGCGGGCGGCTTGTCTTCGAGACGCGCGATCCGGCGCGGCGCGTGTGGGAGGAGTGGGCGGGGTGGACGCGCGAGACCACGTACCGCGTGACGGACATCCCGGGCGTCGGCCACGTCGAGACCTGGGCCGAGCTGACGGACGTGAGCCTGCCGCTGGTGAGCTTCCGGTGGACGCATGTGTTCGCTGTGGACGGGGACGTACTGATCTCGGAGTCGACCCTGCGCTTCCGCGAACGTAGGGAGATCGAGCGGGACTTGCACGAGCAAGGCTTCGTCGTCGAGGACGTACGCGACGCACCTGACCGGCCGGGCAGGGAGTTCGTGTTCGTGGCCCGGCGCGGTACCGCGGAGCCGCACGGTCGAATCAGTCGGGTACGAGAACGGCCGCGCCGTTGACGCGGTCCGCGGCGAGGTCGGCGAGCGCCTTGTCCGCCCGGCTCATCGGGTACGGACTCACGGTGACCTGAATGCCGATCCGTTCGGCCAGGGCGAGGAATTCGCGGCCGTCCGACCGGGTGTTGGAGGAAACGCTGCGTAGATTCCGCTCCTGGAAGAGATGGCGCTGGTAGTTCAGCGACGGGATGTCCGAGAGGTGGATACCCGCGATCGCGAGCGTGCCGGACCGGTCCAGCGCCTCCAGGGCCACGGGGGCCAGATCGCCCACCGGGGCGAACAGGATGGCTGAGTCCAGCGGTTCGGGCGGGCGGTCGTACGCGCCGCGGGCGGACGCGGCGCCCAGTCTCAGAGCCAGCTCACGTGCCCGCGCCGACCTGGTCAGTACATGGACCGTGGCACCTTCGGCCAGAGCGACCTGAGCCGCCAGATGGGCCGACGCGCCGAAGCCGTAGATGCCGAGGCGGCCCCCCTCGGGCAGGGCGCTGCGGCGCAGTGAGCGGTAGCCGATGATCCCGGCGCACAGGAGGGGCGCGAGCGAGGCGGCGTCCTGGGTCTCTGTGAGCGGGTAGGCGAAGGCCCCGGGTACCAGCGCCAGGTCGGCGAAGCCTCCGTCCGCGTCCCATCCCGTGTACGTGGACCGGGGGCAGAGGTTCTCCCGCCCGGCGCGGCAGTAGCGGCAAATCCCGCAGGTTCCCCGCAACCAGGCGCCACCGACCCGGTCTCCGATACGGAACGACGAGACCGCCTCGCCCGTCGCGATCACGCGACCGACGATCTCGTGGCCCGGAACGGTCGCCGGCCGGCGGGGCGCAAGATCCCCTTCGGCCAGGTGCAGATCGGTACGGCAGACGCCGCACGCCTCCACTCGCAGCAGCAGGTCGCCGGGGCCGGGGGTGGGTGTGCGCCGGTCGACACGGACCAGGGGTCCCGTGCCGATCGGGCCGGGTCGCTCGACGGCCCAACCGTGCTGCGTCTCCGGCGTGGAGACGGTGAACGTCATGATTCCAGCTTGCGACCGGGGCGCCACCGGGGCAAACGGATCCGCGAGCCTCGCACCGCCCTGCCCGCCCTGCCCGCCCCGGGACCGGCTTCACGCGCGTACGTGGTGGCGGCCGGGGGTGTCTTGTCGATCAGGCCGGATCAGGGAGCGCCGCCGCAGCAGCGGCTGATGTCACGTTGGTGCGTGCGATCGCAAGGCGGAGGAGGGAGACATGGCGGGAGCCGGGGCTCCCTAGGCCCGGCAGAAGCTGGTGGCAGGGATGACGAGTCGCGTTCCGTCACCCTGGACAGAGGGGACCGTACGGCCTCACCCGGCCTCGGCGGGCTCCGTCGTCAGTTACGTGACCAGTGACGCGACCGGGAGCGGGGCGAACCGGATGGTCTCGTACGCCGTGGTCGTCCCCGTCTCGTAGAGGATCCCGACGTGCTCGTCGTCCAGCTGGACGAGGTCGGAGTAGGCGGCCTTGGCGTCGGAGAGCCGGTGGCCGGTGGACCACGTCGCGCCACCGTCGAGGCTCGCGCGTACGGTCATCCACGCCCGGTCGCGGGGGTCGGCGGGCGCGGCCATCAGCAGTGGGGCGTCCGGCACTTGGCCGCCGGCCTGGAGGAGGCTGCCCTGCACAGCCGGCGCCGTGATGCCGGTGGCGGCCTCGAAGGGGGCGGCGAGCGTCGCGCCGCCGTCGCGGCTCCAGGCGTGGACCCGGTTGCCGGGGGCGCTGCCCTTCTGGTCGCGGGCGTTGAAGTAGACAGTGCCGTCGGGGAGTTGGGCGACGGCTGTCTCGTTCACATGGTGGGTGCCGTCACCCGCCGGGTCGACGTACCCGATCCGCCAGGTCTCGCCGCCGTCGTCGCTGAGCAGGGAGTGCCCGGCGTAGTGGCGTGGCTCCGCACCCGTGTCCGTACTGCCGTCGGCGGGGGCCACGGAGTGGTTGGCGCCGACGACGAGACGCCCCGCGCCGGGTCCGGCGGTCAGCTCGACGCCATGACCGGGGCCGGTGGCGTACCAGCGCCAGTCGGGCCGCTTCACCTGCTCGGTGATCTCGCGCGGGGCGGACCAGGTGGCTCCCGCGTCGGCACTGGACTGTACGAACACCCGGCGCCCGTCCTCCGGGGAGACCTGCCCCGTCATGATCGCGGACTCCGTGGCGTCGCCGCCGTTGCGCGTGGTCAGCAGCACCAACCGGCCGCCGTCACCGACGGCCACGGGCGCGGGGTTGCCCAGCGTGTCCTGCCCGGAGTCGGCGACCGGCCGCGACTCCGACCAGGTGCACCCACCGTCGTACGAAAGGCGCCGCACCACGTCCACGTCCCCGTGGTCCGCCTTCCCCAGCCGCCGCCCCTCGGCGAAGGCGACCAGCACGTCCCGCCCGGACCCCGGCTCCTTCACCGCCACCATGGCCGGAATCCGGAAGGTGTCGTAGCCGCCCTCCCCGGACACGAACACGTCCACGGCACCGCACTCCCCCGCCGCACCGGAGCCTGTCGCCGACCCTGATCCCGATCCTGATCCCATCTGGCACCCCACCATCACCACTCCGAGCCCGACGACGACCAGGCGCCCCGCCCAACTCACCGCACGACGTCTCATCACCCTCCATCCCACCCCGGCCCAGCCTTCACCGCCCGGAACACCACGCCTCCGCCGGGTGAACAACACATGCACGCCGACCGACCCGCGGCGGGCGCCCGGAAGGCGCCTAAGATCGGCGGATGCCGGAGCGAGCGTCAACCACCCCGCGTCAACTGCTGCGTTGGGCGCGCCGGGTGGTCGCCGTGCTCGTCAGTGGGTGTGCGCTGCTCGGAGTCGTACGGGTCGTGGCGCCCGCGACCGGTGGGGTGGACGGTGAGCCCGGCGGGGTGCGTGGGCAACTGGCCTTCATACGCGCCGCCCTGGACGAGGGCGCGGGGGACGAAGCCCAACAGCAGTTCCCCGAGGGGTACTTCTTCCTGCATGCCCTGTACGGGCTGAGCTGGGTCGAGTGGGGGATGCGGGAGCCCGTCGGCGAGGCCCGTGACGAGGCTCTGCGGGAGGCTCGGTGGGCGTTGGCGCGGCTGGACTCGGCGGCCGGGCGGGCCGCGTTCAGTCCGGGACTGACCCCGTCGTACGGGGTCTTCTACCGTGGCTGGACCAACTGGCTGCGCGGGGGCACGCTCATGCTGCGGCCGGACGGCGAGCGCGACCCCGCGCAGGTGCGGAGGTTCGCGGCCGACTCCGCCGCTCTCGGGGCCGCGTTCGAGGAGTCCGCCTCGCCGTATCTGACGGCGTATCCGGGGCAGGCGTGGCCCGTCGACTCGACCGTCGCCGTGGCCTCGCTGCGGCTGCACGACACCTTGCTGCCCGCCCGGTTCGGGGGCACCGTGGACCGGTGGCTCGACGGTGTGCGGCAGCGTCTCGACCCCCGTACGGGACTACTGCCGCACCGCGTCTCCCCCGACACCGGAGAGCCCGTCGAGGTGGCCAGAGGCACCTCGCAGAGCATCATCCAGCGGTTCCTTGTCGACATAGATCCCGCCTTCGCCCGTGAGCAGTACACGCGCTTCCGCGAGCGCTACGTCGTCACCCCGCTCGGTCTCGGGCCCACCACGCGCGAGTATCCCGAGGGCCGGGACGGACCGGCCGACGTCGACTCCGGACCGCTCCCCCTCGGAGTGAGCCTGTCGGCGACGGTCGTCACGCTCGGCGCCGCGCAGGTCCAGGGCGACGCCTCGCTGGCCGAGGGGATCGCCAACTACGGGGAGTTGCTCGGCGTGCCGGTCAGCACCCCGTGGACCAAGCGGTACGCCTTCGGTCTGGTGCCGATCGGCGACGCGTTCGTGGCGTGGTCGAAGACGGCACGACCGTGGGTCACGGAGCCCCCGGAGCCTCCGCCGGCGCACCTCTCGTCCTGGTGGCGCCTGCCCCTGCTGTCGCTGCTGCTGCTCATCGGCGTCGTGCCGTGGGTGCCCGCGCTCCGCCGTCAGCGCCTGGCGAAGATCGGTTCCCAGCGGCCCGGTGAGTAGTCTTTGGGCGTACGGGCTCCGCTCAGCGAGACGACCTTGTCGCTGCCGAGCGTGATCAGTACCAGACGGTTGTCGTACTCCCCTCCGCCGGGCGCGATGTCCCAGGCGATCAGCCGCTTGTCGTCGGCCCAGGCGAGGAGTTCCTGGCCCTTCAGCTTGGCCACGCGCTCGCCGGTCCCGGGGTCGAGGACCTCGGTCGCCGTCGTACGCATACCGCCGGCGAAGCCGCCCGCGACGAGTTCGCCGTTCGGGGAGAGGCCGGCCGGGCCGCTCATCAGGTCGACGTGCTTCTCCTTCGGCGGCGTGGGCACCTTCTTCCCTTGCAGGTCACGGTAGTTCACGGGCTCCATGTCGACGATCTCGTACACGAGCGTCCCGTCGGCGTTGAACAGC
This sequence comes from Streptomyces sp. NPDC050433, assembly GCF_044458565.1. Lineage (NCBI taxonomy): Bacteria > Bacillati > Actinomycetota > Actinomycetes > Kitasatosporales > Streptomycetaceae > Streptomyces > Streptomyces sp. NPDC050433. The sequence continues at coordinate 57,990 of NZ_JBITIB010000026.1, forward strand.
AGGGGGCGGCCGGAGCCCATTGACGGGAAATCCGGCGGACGCTGGGTCGGCAGGGACGTCCAGCGCACGCTGTCCTTCGTGAGGTCGATGACGGCGAATCCGGTGCGGCTGTCGACCCGTTGCGGCTCCGGCGTGTTGTTGACCGGGATCCTCTTGGACCAGTAGGCGCGGTCCGGGTTCTTCTCGTACGTCGTGGCGAGCAGCTTCTCACCGTCGGGCGAGAAGACGAGCGAGCCGATGCCCTGCTCCACGGGGATCCAGCGGGTCACCTTCTTCGTGACCAGGTCGAGCATCCCGACGCGGTGGGCGGGCAGTTCGCGCTCCAGGACCGCCGCCGTGCGCATGCCGGGCGCGACCGCCAGGTAGGACCAGCGCGCGTCCACCTCGTAGCGTCCGGTCCTCTGGTCGAGCAGGGAGTAGGTGCGGGTGGTGATCGTGTCGCGGTTGGGCTGCTTGGCCTGGCGGGAGGTGTAGTACGCGGCGAGTGCCTGGTCGCCGACCGCGATCAGGTCGCGTGGCGGCGACTGGTCGACATGGGTGAGGGTCTGTCCGCGTGAGGCCTCGCTCGCCAACTGGGTGGATACGTCGCCCGAGTTGAGCGCGAGGGGCACGCCCACCGCGACGGCGACCACGAGCACGGTGGCGGCGGCGACCCCGGTGACGGTGCGTCGGGTACGGCGGCGCCGTGCGGCGAGGACGCGGTCCGCGAAGTCGGTCGGCGCGGAGGCGGTGTCGGCGGCCTGCTCGCGCAGCGAGGCCCGTACGAGCTGCTCGACGTTCACGGTCGTACCTCCACAGGGGCGAAGTCGCGGGACGGCGGCTGCTGTTGCCGGTGGGTGTCGGACGGGTCGTCGAGCAGGTGGAGTTCGGGTGCGAGGACCCGCAGGCGGGCGAGTGAGCGGTGGGTGGTGGAGCGGACCGTGCCGACGGAGCAGCCGAGGAGGCGGGCGACGTCCGCCTCGGGCAGGTCCTCGAAATACCGCAGGACGAGTACGGCGCGCTGCCGCGCGGTGAGCCGGGACAGCGCGTCACGCATCACCAGGCGCAGTTCCGCGGCGCCCGTGCCGTCGGCGCCGGAGGAGGTCCGGGAGTCGGTGCCGGGGTCGGGTGGTTCGGCGACGGTGAGTTCCCTGCGCCGGCCCTTCAGGCGCCACCGGCTGACCTGCTGCCGGTAGAGGATCTGTCGTACGTACGCCTCCGGTTCGTCGATCCGGTGCCAGTGGTCGGCGGCCTTGATGAGCGCGTTCTGCAACAGGTCCTCGCCCGCGTGGCGGTCGCCTCCGCTGAGCAGCACGGCGGTTCTCAGCAGCGCCGTCGACCTGTTGGTCACGAATTCCAGGAAACTCTCCTGGCCTGTGGCATCCATCGTCACCTTCTTCTCCCGGCCGGCCGGTCGGCCCTGCCTACCCGTACTGACGCGCGGGAGAGCCCTTCACTATGCCGGGTGCCCCGACCTCCTCATGGGTGTGGCCCCGCGCGGCGTCCCTCCGCGCGGGGCCACGGTCATGGTCGGCGGCCGAGGTGGGGTGTCAGGGGGTGATGCGCAGCGCGTCCACCATCCCCACCGACGTGCTGCGGTTCACGATCCTGATCGTGTGGGAGCCGCCTGTGAGTCCCTGTTTCTGCCATACGACCTGCTGGACCTGTCTCGCACCGTCCGCCCGCAGATTCACCGTCGCCTGGAAGACGTTGTCGAGATAGACGTCGACCGTCCCCATGTCGCCGTTGCGTTCGGACAGATACTGGATTCCGGTCCCGGTGAACGTGTAGGACGCGACCGCGTCCACCGTGTTGCTGTGGTGCGTGTCGTCGTTGAAGTCGCCGTAGCCGCGGCTGTTGGTGAGATGCCAGTTGTTGTCGTACGTCAGCGCCGTGTTGTTCACCATCGGGTCGGCCGTCGCGTTCGACCCCAGCGTGGAGCTGGTACCGGCCAGGGACTTCATGCCCTGGTTCGCGGTGCCGGTGAGCTGCGTCTGGGTGTAGGAGCTGAGCGGTTTGGCGGTCCGCTCGACGACGTACACCTCGTTCGTCCCGGTGTTGAAGGTGATCTCGGCGCTGCTGGACGTCGTCACGACGGCGTTGTCGGAGGTCCTGCGGACCCTGACCTCCTGCGTCCCCCAGGGATTGACGACGCGGGCGGCGTTGCCGAACTGGCTTTTCACTCCTACGTACTTGACCTCACCCGCCTCCCTCTCCGAACTGACCATGAATCCGCCCTTGGCCAGCAGGCTGAATTTCCCTACGAAGGTGGAATCGGTGGGGGCGGCGGGAAAGACCCGGATCTTGTCGTTGTACGACTGGAGCAGCGATTCGTTCGTCGCGGCCAGATGCACACCGAGGTATTCGAAGACGCCGTTGGTGTTGCTGGTCATGCCGTTCGGATAGTTCTGGTACTTCTGGAGCATGGTTTTGAGACCCTGGAGCGTCTGATTTCCGAGTCCCAGTCGCGCCGCCTGGATCGCGTCGTTGGCCCATACGTTTCCGTACGGGAACGGCCTGGCGTTCCAGGTGTTGATCGCTTTCTGCTGGTCGGGATAGCCGATGCCGGTGAGGTCGTAGGGCCAGATGATCTCGGCCGCGACATTCTCGTTGTTGCGCGTCTGCGCGATCGGGGGTGTGTGCGGCAGATAGGTGTTCGCGTTCGTGTCGGACGGGTACGCGATCAGGTTGTCCAGGATGTTCTGCCACTGCGGGCGCAGCCCGGCGTCCAGGCCCAGTTGGGTGCCGGCCTTGATGGCGAGCGGGAACAGGGTGCGTACGGCGGCGAGGTCCGTGATCGCGTTCGGCACGTTCCAGTACGTCTCGTGCGCGTGGGAGGTGGCCACGTGGTATTTGCCGGTCGAGCTGTTGAAGGACAGCTTCGCCTGGTAGAACTTGGCGACCTCGCGCATGAACGGATAGGCCGTGTTCCGCAGGTAGTTGGTGTCGTTCGTGTACGTGTACTGGAGGTACATGTTGTACGCGGCCTCGGTGCCGGTCGACCAGATGTTGTTCGTGTAGTCGCTGTTGACGGTGCCGCGCGCGTTGCCGTCCCAGCCCATCGTCTCGGGCACCCAGATGCCGTCCACGTTGTAACGGGTGCGGGTGTACGCCTTCAGCGCGTCGAAATTACGGCTGTAGAGCTTGTTGAACCCGGCCATGAGATCGGTGTGGTTGGAGGCGAGGAACGAGTTGTAGATGTCCCGTTGATTCCAGTACCAGTACGCGTTGCTCCATTTCGTGGCGTCCCCGGTGGCCCGGAAGACGCCGTTGATGAAGTGGGCCGGATAGTTGCCGTATCCGGCCGCCGCGATCATGTAGGTGGAGAGGTAGTAGACGTTCTCCATGTAGTCCGCTTCGCGGGACCCGTTGGAGTACTGGACGAACGACTTCTGCCAGAAAGCGTGCCACCAGTTGAGATACGCGGTGTTGGTGCTGGTGTATCCGGCGGCCTTGACCTCGGCGAGCGCGCGTTTCGCCTCCGCGACCGAGTCGTGGCCGGCCGCGTTGAGCCGACTGCTGGCGGTGAACCAGATGGTGTAGCTGGAGTCCGGCGTGATCGACAGCCGCACCTTGCGGCCGTCGACGACACGCGCGGTGTACGCGGCGCCCTCCACGGTCGCGCCGAGGGTGTAGCCGAAGTTCTGCGGATCCGACTGGCCTCGGCTGAGTCCGGCGCCGGTGGAGTCCGCGTACGTGGACACGGTCCGCCAGGTCTCGATGTTCGGTACGTCACCGCTGTTGCCGAGCCCCGCGACGTCCCACAGGCTCAGGTCGAGCGTGATCGCGGACACCCCGGAGCGGCTGTCCTCGACGTGGATGCCCATGACCTCGGAGTTGGGCCGGCCCATCACCGTGACGGTGCGGTTGTTGTCGTATGTGGTGGTGAGCGTGCCGTCGTAGAGGGAGAGGCGCTGCTGGAAAGTGGCGTAACCGCTGTCCATCGCCGGGGTGGTGGAGAGGTTGAGCAGCCCGGCGCCGAACGCGGTCTGCTGCGAGGTGTCCACGCCGGACACCTGCATGTTGAGGCCGTTGTTCTGCCAGGCCATCGCGCCGGTACGGCCGTTGCCGACCGTCAGGCCGTGCTTGGGCTCGGTGGTCGGGCGGTTGTAGACGATGTCGTGCTTGGACAGGTACTTCGCGTAGTCCACGTTCAAGGCGCCGGTCGAGGAGTTGAAGGCGGCGTCGGTGGGTGCGGCCACGGCGGGTGACACACCGGACACGCCCGACAGGCCGGTCAGCATGCAGACGAGGACGAGGAACGCGCCGAGGAGGCGTGCGGCGCGTGTTCTCGTACCGGTGGTCCCTCTTGCTGACGGTCTCGCGGTGGTCACTGCGCTCACTGCGCATCACTCCTACGGGCGGTCACGGTGGCGGGGCGGCTGATGCCGGGCCCGGTGAAGGTGTAGCTGTCGAGGTCGAGAATGGCGCCGGAGCCGCCGGTGAAGACCACGAAGAGATCGCGCGGCTGCTCGACGGCGCCCGTGACGGGCACGCTGATCTCGGTGTACGACTCCCAGCCGCCGGTGTTGGGCACGGTCACGCGCGCGACCACCGGGCCGGTGACGGAGTCGTACCGGAAGGTCGCCACGTTCCCCGCCTTGTCGGAGGAGACCCGCGCCTTGATGCCGGTGACGCCCTTGAGGCTCACCGGGTGGTACTTGACCCACTCGTTGTTCTGCACGTCGCCGAGGCGCTTGCCGCCCTCGGCCCCGGCGGCGGTGATGAGCTGCGGGCCCGACAGTTGTGCGTAGTGCTCCGCCTGCCACTTCTTGGGCCACAGGCTGAGTTCCTTCTCGCCGGTCAGCGGTACGGTGCCGGGCGCGCCCTTGTCGGTGTAGCTGGCCCGCACCACGTAGAACTGCGTGGCGTCGAGGCCGGAGTGGATCGGTCCCGTGTTGAACGTCGTGGAGCATCCGGTGCCTTCGGCGACCTCGTGGGCGTGCTCCTGGTGGCCCAGGGCGATCCGTACGATCACCTTCGAGCAGTCGATCGGGCCGGCCGTGCCGTCTTCGGGGTCGGTCGCGGACGCCGTGACGGTGACGTTCTCGTTCCACTCGAAGACGCCGCCCGCCGGTGGCTGCGAAATCGTCAGCGTGGGGCGGTTGTTGCCGACGACGACGGGGATCGTCGCGGTACCGGTGCGTCCGGTGCCGTCGCTGACGGTGAGTCTCGCCTGGAAGCTGCCGTTCGACGGATAGGTGAAGGACGGGCTGGCGGCGGTGGAGTCGGTGCTGCCGTTGTCGGTGAAGTCCCAGGCGTAGCTGAGGGGGTTGTTGTCCGGGTCGCTGCTGCCCGCGCTGGAGAACGTCACGGCCAGCGGCGCGAGTCCGTTGTCCTTGTCCACGGAGGCCTTGGCGAGTGGTGACCGGCCGCCCTGCACGTAGTTGATCTTGTAGAGCCCGGCGTCCTCGGCGCCGGAGAAGTATCCGCTGCCGTATTCGAGGAGATAGAGCGAGCCGTCAGGGCCGAATTCCATGTCGATCGGGTGGACGAACTTCATGCCGTCCAGGACCGGTTCGATCTCCGTCGGCGTACCGGTGGAGGCGTTGCCGTTGTCGAACTGCACCTCCTTGATCCAGTTACGGCAGTACTCGGAGATCAGCAGCTTGTTGTCGTAGTACTGCGGCCACTTGACGTCGGAGTTGAGGTTCGCGTCGTAGTGGTAGACCTCCGTGTGATTGGGCGAACCGCAGCCGCCCGGAGTGTCGAGCTGCGGCCACTCCTTGCTGCCGCCGTGCTGCTCCCACACCAACGAGGTCTTGGTGGGGGGCAGTTGCTGGATGCCCGTGTTGCGCGGGGAGTTGTTGACCGGGCCGGTGCTCCCGCCGCAGGGGAACCAGCCGCGTGGCTGGTTGGCCGCGAAGTCCCAGTCGTTGTACGCCACGTTGGGGCCGCCGCAGTAGGGCCAGCCGTAGTTGCCGGGGCCGGTCGCGCGGTTGAACTCGTCGTACGCCGCCGGGCCGCGCGCGGGGATGGTGGCGCCGGCGTCGGGGCCGACCTCGCCCCAGTACAGGGTGTTGTTCGCCTTCTTGTCGACCCAGACGCGGTACGGGTTGCGTACGCCCATGACGTAGACCTCGGGGCGGGTGCCCGCGGTGCCCTTGGCGAAGAGGTTGCCGTCGGGGACGGTGTAGGTGCCGTTGTCCTCCGGGTGGATACGGTTGATCTTGCCGCGCAGATCGTTCGCGTTGCCCGAGGTGCGCTGGGCGTCGAACTGCGCGTGCCGGGACGGGCGTTCGTCGATCGGGGCCATGCCCTGCGTGTCCCCGCCGGAGTTGGTGTTGTCGCCGACCGCGAAGTACAGATTGCCTGCCGTGTCCCAGGACATGGAGCCGGCCGAGTGGCAGCACATCTCACGCTCGGTCGGCCACTCGATGATCATGTCTTCGCTGGACGGGGCGATGGTGTTGGTGCTCTGGCTGAAGGTGAAGCGGGATATCCGGTTCACCAGCGGGGTGCTCTTGGGCGAGTAGAAGAGCATCACCCAGCCGGTGGTGGCGAACCTCGGGTGCAGGGTGATGCCGATGAGCCCGTCCTCGAAACGGGCGTCCAGGGGGAGGGTCAGCGCGACCGTCGTGGACTTGGTGGCCGGGTTGTAGAGGCGGACCTGGCCGCCGGCGGCGCTGGTGCCGCGGTTGATGTAGAGGACCTTGCCGTCGGGCAGTACGGCCAGCTCGATCGGTTCGCCCATGCCGAGCCCGCCGTCGAGCTTGACCTTCTCGAAGCCGCTGGTGGGTGGCGGGGCGACCGCTTGCGGGGCGGCGACGGCTCTGGGGGCGAGTAGGAGTGCGGACAGGGTTAACAAGGCGGTCAGGTAGGCGACAGCGCGCGACAACACGGAACCTCCAGGGGGCCGATCGCGGGTGTGGGGGCGCCCCGACGGCCCGGCGCGCGGCGAAGGCGAACTGCCGCGCGCCAGGTCGTCCGGGCGGTCGATCTACTGCGTGGTGGTGCCGAACACGTTCAGGTCCCAGAGGGAGTAGCCGTACTGCGTGGCGCGCGCGGTGCCCTGGACCCGTACGTACCGTCCGGTGCCGCTCACGGCGATCTCGTCGAGACCCCCGTTGCCCGCCGTGACAGCGCTGACGGTGCGCCAGTTGGCATTGTCCGTCGACGTCTGGACCGTGTACGCCGTGGCGTGGGCGGTCTCCCAGTTGAGCCGGACCCGCTGGAGCGTACGGACGCCGCCGAGGTCGACGGTGATCGACTGCGGGTCGGAGTACGCGCTGCCCCAGCGGGTGGCGGAGTCGCCGTCCACGGCGTTGGCGCCCACATGCGTACTGCCGGGCTCGACGCTGGTGACCGTGACGGGCCTGCCGCGCGCGAGATCGGTGGCCTGCGCGTCGTCCTGCCTGATACGGACGTTGCGGTAGCTGATGTCCAGACCGGCACCGTCGTTCTGGAGACCGATATGGCCGAGCGCGATGTCACGGGTGCTCGTGTAGTCGTTGATCTTGACGCCGTTGAGATGGACCTCGACGTGCCGGCCGCGCACCGCGATCTCGTAACTGTTCCAGGAGCCGGGCGGGTTGAGCGCGGCGGCGCGCGCCGCCGTGTCGGGGGCCTGGAAGCTGTAGACGCTGCCGGTGGTACGGGTCGGGTCGTCGTCGGAGGCGTCGATCTGGATCTCGTGGCCGAGGTCGACCGGCTTCCACGGGTCGCCCTGCGGATCGGGGAAGCCGATGAAGACGCCGCCGTTGTCGTCGCCCGGCATCATCCAGTCGGCCTTGAGCGAGTAGTTGGCGAACGGGTTCACCGGATACCAGAGCAGACCCATGCCGCCGACCGAGGAGAGCGTTCCGTCGGCGAGGCTGAAGCTTCCGGCGCCGGCCTGCCGCCACGTGTCGAGACTGGCCTGGCTGCCGTCGAACAGCGGGATGTAGCCGTTCTCCGGGCGGCAGTCGGCGGCGGTGGCGCGCGCCGCGGTCCGGATACCGCCGAGCAGCATGGTGGTGAAGGCCGGGTCCGCGTACGACTCCTCGGTGTGGCCGAGGCCGGTGTACCAGGACCGGCCGCCCCGGTAGTCCTGGCACCAGGTGATCGGATGATCGCCCATGGTGCCGCCGGTGTACGACGCCTCGTCCAGGCTGGCGAGGACCTTCACCGCCGCACGTGGATTGGCGCGGTAGTTGTACCACTCGTCGGTACGGGTCCAGCGCTGCGGCAGATGCGAGGTGGCGGCGGACGCGCGGTCCTCGACCTTGACGGTGGCCTGCTGGGTGGCGGGGTGGGAGGCGAAGTACGCGCCGACGAGGCCGCCGTACCAGGGCCAGTCGTACTCGGTGTCGGCCGCGGCGTGCACGCCGACGTAGCCGCCGCCGCTTCCGACGTACGACTCGAAGGCGGTCTGCTGCGCGGCGTTCAGCACGTCGCCGGTGGTGGAGAGCCAGATCACCGCCTGGTACCGGGCCAGGTTGGCGGCCGTGAACGCGCCGGCGTCCTCGGTGGCGGTGACGCTGAACCCGTTGGCGGCGCCGAGCCGTTGGACGGCGGCGATTCCGGCGGGGATCGACGGGTGCCGGAATCCGGCGGTCTTGGAGAACACCAGGACCTTGGTCAGGGTTGCGGTGGGGGCGGGGGCCCGGGCTTCGGTGGGGGCCGGGGCCGTCCGGGCTTCGGCGGGTGGTGCTTGCGGTACGGCGACGAGCGACATGGCCGCCAGGACGAGCGCGATCAGGGCGCGGGACACAAGACGCACGATCCGGTCCTCTCTCGGGGCGCCCGGAGGCGCTGGCTGAGCGGAGCGCTGTTCTGCGACGAGGCGGCGTCGTCGTCAGGCGTAGTGAACATCGGAGGTATAGGGGGGTCAAGGGTCGGCGTCGAACTATCCGAAGATTAGTTTTCCTCCATGACAAAATGTCCCCTTGACCGCCCGCCGGGCGAGGACAGCCCTCAACTGCCGTACAGGGGGCGGGAATCGGCCACGTCGATTGATCGGATCTCCTCGCCGCCGCGATCCGGCCGGAGCCGGGGCCGGAGGCTGAGCAGCAGGTCGACGGCGACGGGGACGGCGGGAGTCCGGAGGCGTGGATGGCCGAGACACCCTCGCCGAACGGCCGGCTGCGCTACGTCATGCCGCCGGTCAACTACGAGGGCGGGCCCGGTGATTGGACCCGTTCGCCGTCCCTCTGGGGTACCGATCCGGCGCGGTGGCTCTGACCGGTACCGACCCTGCGGGCGACCGATTGTCAGTGGTCGATGTCACTATGAGTTACATGGAGATCGTGGGGTGGGGATCATTTCTGGAGCGGTGGAACGCGGAGTGGGCAGCCGCACCGAGCACGAGGGAGGAAGCCGAGGAGGACGGGGACGAGGACGGTCCGGCGGGGAGGATCGAGGCGGGGCTCGGGTTTCCGCCTGCCGGCGAGGAGCGGATCGCCGCGCTGGAGCAGCGGCTCGGTGCCACACTGCCGCCGTCGTACCGCTCGTTTCTGGCGGTGTCCGACGGCTGGCGGGGCGCCGGTCGTTCGGTCTGTCTGATGGGCACGACCGAGGGCGTCCACTGGCACGGGGACCCCATGGGCTTCGGCGTGAGCTACGAGAAGGAGCTGGGCGCGCACTCGTCGGCGCGGGACATCCTGGTGGCCGGAATGTGAGGCAGGGCCCTTCAGCTCTCTCTCGACTCCGACATGACCGATCTCCTGCTCGATCCCGGCGATGTGAACGCCGAGGGGGAATGGGCGCTGTATGTCTATCGGGGCTGGTCGGGCGAGTATCCGGACAGATTCGAGTCGTTCGGCGCCTTCATGCGGGCCAAGTATGTGGAGTTCCACGGGGACAACGGCGCGGACGCCGGCTTCGTCAACGAGACGACGCGCGCACTCGACGCGTCCCTTGAGCGCGCGCGGCTGGCCACTCTGGCCGGGGAGGACGTCGACCGTCAGGTGGAGGCCCTGGCCGAGGCGATGAGGCACGGCAGACCGCGAGCCCGCGAGCTGTATGTCCAGCTGACGACGATGCTCGGCAGCAGCGAGTACTTCCACGGGCCGGGCGGTCTTGAAGACCCGCTGGTCGGGAAGGAGTTCCTGCCCGTCGCACTGGCGCAGGACCTCCACGCCGGCAAGGACGACCCGTGGTTCCTGAGAACGCTCGACGAGGGTGACCAGGATCGGGCCACGGCGCTGCTTGAGCGAATCCGGGCGCGTACGTACGAGTACGAGGCCCCCGGCCCGTTCGGCGAGGCGGTCGTCGCGGCCCGCGAGCAGGCGCGGTGGGGCGACACGGAGGGTGCGTGGCGCACGGTGGAGGCGGCTCTGGCGGACTGGGAGCCGTACGGGGACGATCATGTCGCTCCGATAGGGCTGCTCGCCGATCCGATCCTCGGGCCGGTCGTCACGCCGGAGCGCGGACGACGTGTCCTGTCGACGCCGCGCGGTGCCGGGCTGGCGGGACGGGGTGATTCGGGCGCCGGCGCGGCCGGCTCCCCGGACGCGGCTGTGCCGGACGGGCTCGCGTGGCTGGTCGATCCCGCCCGGAATCAGCACTCGTACCGCTTTGTGCTCGCCGAGGGCCTCTCACCGACGGAGTTGGCCGGGCGGCTGGGCGGCGGGTCCCTGTTGCCTCCGCACAGCCACGCGGAGACGCGTCCGTGGGCCGGCATCACGAGGGACGCACCGGACCGGGTCGGATTCTGCGGGCCGGGGAACGAGGCGGCACGGGACGAAGCCCCGCGCGGTCTCGGCTGGAGCTTCGTGTTCAGGGACGGTGTGGAGCCGTTCCAGCCGCACCGGGTGCGACCGATGGGCGAGAAGGCTTCGCAGGGTGGCGGCCGGTCGGTGCTGGTGTGGTGCGAGAGGTATGAGACGTCTCCGGTCAGTTTTCACTTCTCCTACTGCGAGGACGGGCAGGAGCGCTACCGATTCACGGTGAGCGGTGGGACGAGGGAGCCGTCGGGATCGGGGGCTGTTCCGGACGCGCTCGATCCCCGACTTCTCTTCCCCGACGCGGGACGGGAGGGCGATCGTGGGGGCGAACGGCGGGCACTCGCCGCCATATCGGAGACGTTCGGGGTCTCACTGCCGCGTTTCGCGATCCAGCACGGTCGGCTGCCCGCCGTCATGACCGGGTCGTGGATCAGGCCGCCCGGCCGGGGTGAGGCACGGCTCATGTTCGTGCGGCACCGGCCGTCGGCACCGGAGAGCGGGTCATGACGCGTATCGAGGCCGAAGTCATCGGTACGGAGCGGCTGGTGCTGCTGCCGCAGCGGGTGGAGCACGCGCGGGAGATGGCGGCGGTGCTGTCCGACCCGGCGCTGCACATCTTCATCGGGGGCGAGCCGGCGACCGCCGACGAGTTGCGCTCACGCTATGCGCGCATGGCCGCGGGACCGTCCGATCCGGCGGTGTCGTGGTGCAACTGGGTCGTCCGGCTCAAAGAGGGCGGTGGCCAGGGGCGGTTGGCGGGAACGGTCCAGGCGACGATCGGCCCGGCCGGGACGGAGACCGGGACGGACGGGCCGTGGCTCGTCGCGGACATCGCCTGGGTCGTGGGGACCGCCGTGCAGGGGCGGGGTATCGGCACCGAGGCGGCACGTGGGCTGGTCGGCTGGCTCGAACGGCAGCCGGCGGTACGCGAGATCGCGGCCTGCATCCACCCCGACCACACGGCGTCGAAGGCCGTCGCCCGCGCCGCGGGCCTGGAGCCCACCGACGAGTGGCGGGAGGGCGAGGTGAGATGGCTGCTCAGACGAGTAGCCAGGTGATCAGCGAGAGGGACAGCATCGAGCAGAGCGTGGACAGGATGACGGTGTCCCTGGCGAGGTCGGTGTCCAGGCGGTATTCGGAGGCGAAGATGAAGGCGTTCTGCGCCGTCGGCAGTCCCGCGCAGACGACGACGGCGAACAGGGTGTGGCCGCTCAGCCCGAACAGCCAGTGGCCGACGGCGTAGGCGAGCAGCGGCTGAGCCACGATCTTGAGGGCGACCAGGAGCCCGCGTTCGCGGCGTGCGGAGGAGTCCGGCCGCACGCGCGTGTTGAGGGACATACCGAGCGCGAAGAGGGCTGCCGGGACGGCGGCGTCGCCGAGCAGTCGGAGCGGTGCCGTCGCCCCGGCCGGGAGGTGCAGACCGAGCGCCGACAGGGCCACTCCGGCGAGGGAGGCCGCGATGATCGGGTTACGGAAGGGCAGTTGGAGCATCCGGGCGGCGCGCCCGCTCGTCTCGCGCCGTACGTCCAGATCGATGAGGACGAGCACCACCGGCGCGACGAAGATCATCTGGAAGAGGGCCACGGTGATGACGAAGGAGGTGTCGCCCAGGACGTGCACGGCGACGGGGATACCGAGGTTGGCGGAGTTGACGTAGCCCGCGGCCATCGCGCCGACGGCCTGTTCGGCCTGGCTGCGCCGGAACACCCAGCGGCTGAGCAGCAGTCCGGCGGTGAAGACGACGATCAGGCTGATGGCGAAGACGAGGACACCGACGTTCAGCAGGGCGGTCACGTCGGCGTCGGCCATCGCCAGGAACAGCAGGGCCGGCATGGCGAAGGTGAAGGCGAAGCGCCCGAGGACATGCTGGGCCTGCCCGCCGAGGATGTCGTGACGTGCGGCCGCCCAACCGAGGCCGGTGATGACCCAGATGGGCAGGAAACCGAAGAGGACGGTGTTCAAAGCGTCCGCCGCCGCCCGCTTGCCGCCGCTGATGATGATCGCCGTACGTGTATGTGCCCGGCTTCGGGAGATGTCACCGGCCTCAGCATGCCGGACGCCTCGGCCGGCCGGTCACCCGCCCCCGCCCCCGTCTGCCACCGGACGTACGGAAGCCCCTGTACGGAACGGGTGCCTCCACCAGTCCCGCACAGGGGCTTCGCTTCCTCAGCGCCCGTAACGGATCAGGGCGCGCACCATGCGGCACGTCGTGTCCGACGGCGGATGGATGCCTATCAGCGCCGCCGTCGCACGGATCTTCCGGTTGTTCGCGTTCGCCGGGTGATACACACCCGAGTCGAGCAGGGCGATCGCGAGGCGCATGGCCTTGAGGCGGCGGTTGTGGGTCTCGTACCACTCACGGGGCTGTCCCGCGGGCAGTGGCTTGCGCTGCACGGACTTGACGGCTGGCTGTGTGATGTCGAAGAGCTTCGTCGTGATTGTGGCAACGGCCATCGGCGACCTCCCGGCACGGTGGTGGAACCCTCACGAACACTTACGATTCTACCGCCCCCCACTGACAATCGCCCCTGGCCAGACGGTGTTTGAGCATGCCGCGCAAGCCCTCCCCCCGGCCCTCGGGGACGCCCGGCCGGGCCGTGCCTGGCGCCAGGACTCTTGGCACTCCGTCCCCTTCAACCCGGCCTTCAGGACACGTCCGGGAAGCACTCGTCAGGGGCGGGTGAGCTGCCCCTCCGCCTCCGCGAGGATCTCCGTCAGCCGCAGGCCGAACCGTACGTCGCACGGGTGCGGCCGACCTGTGCGCGCCGCCGTCAGCAGCGCGTCGATCGCGATGCCGAACGTGTCCGCCGGATCGCCCCACTGCTCGGGAAGCACCACCGTCCCGTGCTCGCCCCGCAGTTCGAGCCCCGCCCCCGCGCCCTTGGCCGGGGAGCTCAGGCTCAGCACCGCCGAACTCGTCACGCCCGACGTGTGCGTGAGCACCAGATGCGTGAGGTCGGGCTCGGTCCGTACGGCCCTCACGGCCGTCACGTCCCCCAGGACCGGCAGCAGCGCGGAGAGCGCGTGCGGGCCCACGTCCCACAGGCCGCCCTTCTCGCGCCGCCAGGGCGAGTCCGCGTACGGGCTGCTGTCGTCGCCCGCCCCGTACAGCGCGCCGAGCCAGTAGGCGCGTGCCGTGAACCAGCCGCCCACCGCGGCCTGTTCGTCCACCCACTCCGCGGTCCCGGCGGCGAAGCGCAGCGTGCAGAAGACCAGGGAGGCGACGCCGGACCGTTCCGCGGCGTCCGCGACGGCGCGCGCGCCCGGCACGGTCGTCGCGACCGGCTTGTCCATGAGGAGGTGACAGCCGGCCGCCGCCGCGCGTGCCGCGAGCGGAGCCTGGATGTCGGGCGGCAGGGCGAAGGCGACCGCGTCGCTCACGGCGAGCAGCGCGTCGAGCCCGTCAAGCCCGCCCACACCGGGACCACCGTCGGGGCCGCCGGCGTACGCCGTGGTGCCATGCGCGGCTGCGAGCGCGGCGGCGGCCTCGGGCCGCCTCCCCCAGACCCCGCTGAACTCGGCGCCCGGGTGGGCCTCGATGGCGGGGGCATGCGTGCGCTCGGCCCACGGGCCGGTGCCGAGGAGTGCGATGCGTAGCTGGCTCATGCGGATCAGTCTGCCGTCCACACCGGCCCCGGCCCAGAGCGCCCCAGAAAATGGGGTGGCACGGTACCGGACCGCCGGTGCTACGTTTCGGGGGCCGGCCGCGGGCCTCCGGTGCGACTTCCGGGACTTGCCTCTGAAGCAATAATTTCGCTGTTCGCGCCCCCATGCCCCGGCCGGCTTCAGCATGTACGGGGACATGGGGGAACCATGACGGAGACCTACTCCGATCTGATCGCGGCCGAGGACGTGCTGCTGTTCGTCAACGCCGCCGTCACGTCGACGGGCCAGCGCGAGTTCCGTTCCGAGGCCGCCCAGCAGCGGCTCTCGCTCCACTTCCTCCACGAGTACGTACGGGTCAACTACCGCACCGTGTACGCCGCTTCGCTCGCCCTCGACATCAACGACCACAACGCGGCGCGCGTCGTCCAGCAGTTGTTGCGCACGGCGGGCGAGGCGAGCGACGACCAGAAGCGGACTGAGGGCCGGCTCATCGCCGCCCGGCTGGCGCTGCTGCCGCCGCAGCGTGTCTACCGGCTGTTCCGCGCGCTGCGAGCCGCGAAGGTCTCCAACCGCCGTACCCGCGCGATCCTGCGCGACTGGCTCGCGGCCCGGCCGGACCTGGGGCACGACGCGGTGAAGTACCGCGCCGGGCTGAAGACCGTGGCGCGCCACTTCCATCTGCCGCTGACGACGGTGACGGGGGCCGGCACAAGCCCCGTCGGCGAGTTGGGCGACTTCCTCTTCGAGCCGGGCGTACGCCCCCGCTACGAGCACCCGTTGCTCGACGCGTACCGCCGCGCGCACTACGAGCAGGGCGCGATCTACGAGCTGCCGTTCACCGTCGCCGAGGGTTTCGCCGCCAAACACGGCCTTGAGCGCGCCGCGTTCGTGGAGCGGATCGCACCCCGGATGACCCGGCTGGAACGGCTGCGTACACAGCGCGGGTCGGGCGCGGACGCCGCGGGCGCCGCCGTGCGGACGGATCTGTCCGTCATGCCGCTGACCAGGCTCGCGCTGTACGCCCTGTCGCTGACGCTCGACGAGCGGGTGCGCCGGCGCACGGAGCTGATGGGCGCGCTGCGCACCGCGGCGCGCCGGGCGGCGGGGCCGTACGCCGGGACCTGGGGGCGTGTCGCCGCCGTACTGGACGACAGCTATTCCGCGTCCGGCTCCGGCGAGAAGCGCCATCGTCCGCTCGCCGTCGCGCTCGGCGGGCACTTCCTGCTGGAGGCGCTGGCGGCGCCGGGGTCGTACGGCGCGTGGTGGACCTCGGGCCGTACGGACCCACTGCTGGTACGGCCGTACGGCCCCACGCCGCTGGGCATGCGCGTCATCGACGCGCTGGAGTACGCCCCCGACCGGCTAGTCGTCGTCTCGGACGGCTGGGACAACGCGCCACCGGGGCTGGCCGGTGAGGTACTGAGGGTGTGGCGTACGCGGCTGGACCGGGAGCGGCGTACGACGGTCGTCCATCTGAATCCGGTGTACGACGCGGACGGCTTCGACGTGCGCCGGCTCGCGGCGAGTGTGCCGACGGCGGGGATCCGGGACGCGGAGGTTCTGCCGGCGCTGGTGGAGATCGCGCAGTTCGCCGAGGGCCGGACGGGACTGGCCGAACTCCAGGCGTATCTGGACCGGCGGATCGAAAGTTTTCTGCGCACTTACGCGCGCACGCACCAGAAGGGGAAGGCGACATGACCGGGCTCGACTTCACCGGGCTGACGGCCCGCCCCGCACAGGTGTGGGGCGGCGTGCGGCTCGTGCCGCTGGTGCGCGAGGAGCCGATGCCGGGGCTGCGTCTGCACCGCGAGGTGTACGACCGCTTCGGCGAGGTGCTGGTGTCGCCGGGCATGAGTTACGTGTCGTACATCCCGCACGGGCTCGTCGCCGACTGGTCCGGCGAGCAATCGGCGGCGTACGGCACGCAGTTGGACACCGCGCGGTCGACGACCATGGCCGTCGACCAGCACCACCGCATGGTCAAGCGCCGCCCGTCGAAGAAGCGGAAGGGGCAGCCGACGGGCGCCGTCACCCGCTGCCGGTTCCTGCCGCTGCACCTGGCCATGGAGGGGTATCTGACGCTGCACTTCGGCGGCCCCGCGATCGCCTGGAACCAGTGGTCGCAGGAGGCGGTGAGCCAGGGTCTGTCGCCCCGTTCCGAGGCCGCCTATCTGGGGCTCGAAGTGCACGGGCTCGCGGACGCGCTGCGTGTCTTCGAGATTCATCCGGACCAGTGCGGGGTGATGGTGTACGTCGCGGACGCGCTCGCCGCCGCCTTCGTGGTGCCGCACCCCGATGACTACCGCGCGCTGCACCCCACGCTGCTCCAGGACATGTACGGGGAGCTGATCTACCAGTACGGCTACTTCGGCGGGCCCGTACCGGACTTCGAGGCGCGTCTGGGCGACGGGCGGCACATCGCGACGCTCGCCGATCTGCGGGCCGCGGCGCGGGCGCAGGAGCAGGCGTGGAGCGAGTCGCACGACTCGGTCATGGCGCGTGAACTGCTCGGCACGTCGTACGCGTTCGAGCGCGTCCGGCGCATGGCGTCGTTCGACATGTACCGCTTCCTTCCGCCGTTCCGAGTCGGCTCCGACGAACAGCACATCGGTGAGCTGATCACCGACCACAAGGGGCGCACTGCGTACCTGAAGACGTTCCGGCTGGCCCCGGCGCAGATCCGGCGGGGGCATCTGCTGAACAGTCTGGCCGGCAACGACTGGCATCTGCGGCGTACGGCGGACCAGTTGGGCACGACACCGGAGGAGATCGTGCGCCGGATCCACGCGGCGGGCTTCGGCGCGTTGCTTCGCTGAGAAGGCGTGGGGTCGGGTTGTCAGTGGCCTGTGACAGAGTTCCACCCATGCTGGCCATCAGGGTGAAGACAGAGAACTGGCAGGAATACGAGCGGATTTCAGCCGAGCGGCTCGGCGAGTTGATCGTGCGGATAGGCGGTGCCGACGATCACTTCCTGACCGTGGACCGGATACCCGACCGGCCGCATGTGTTCATCCAGGTGGCGCGTGACAGCGCCGAGAGCTACACGCTGGAGCACCGGGACGGCTCGGCCGACGCCATGTTCGGCACGGAGCTGCCGGACGCCGAGTCGGTGACCCGGATCATGGTGGCATGGGCCCGCCAGAAGGACGGGTGGGACGCGGGCGTGGTCTGGCAGCGGGTGGAGCTGCCGCCGGCGGAGCCGGTGCCCGAGTTGGACGACGAGACGCGGAGCGAGATCGAGGAGCACGTACGCGAGCTGATCAAGCGCGGTTACGACGGTCGGGAGCAGCTTGCCGAGGACGCGGAGGAGTGGCTGGTGGACGGGGACGAGCGGCCCGTCTCCGCCGCGCAGGCGCAGCGGATCGTGGACCGGCTGTGGCTGGAGCGTGTCGAGGAGCAGGCCGGGTGGGAGGGCGAGACCGATCCGGAGCGGATCACGGCGGTGTTCGCCGGGCTGGACGCGCGGGGCATCGTGGCCCGTGAGAACTTCACCTGCTGCCGCGGCTGCGGACTGGCCGAGATCGGCGCCGAACGCGAGGAGGGCGACACCAGGGCGGTGCGCGGCTTCGTGTTCTTCCACGCCCAGTGCACCGAGGCGGCGGCGCTCGGGGGCGGGCTCTCGCTCTACTACGGGGGGTTCGACGGCTCGGAGGAGACCACGACGGCCGTCGGCAGGGAGGTCACGGCGGCCCTGGCGGACGCGGGGCTGTCGGTGAAGTGGGACGGTTCGCCGGGGTCGGCGATCGACGTCACGGATCTGGACTGGCGCAAGCGGCTGAGCTGACGGCGGCCGGCGACGGATCCCTCTCCGCGTCGGGCCTGCGTATCGACCCTTGAGAGGGCACTCCTGCTGCGGCCCCGTTTCTGCTTCAATGAGGTCATGGCCAGCCTTCAGCACGACGCGTCGGGTCGCATCGACCTTGAGCCGTTCTGGCCGTCCCGGCAGCACCACGACTTCGACCGGGAGTGTTGCCGCGCGAGGAACGCGCCGGCCCTCTAAAGCCTCTTCCCGGGCCTTCGGCCGTCGCGAATGACGTACGTCCCGTCCCTGTCGACCCGACGACATCCTTCGCGCGAAAGAGCTGACCCCTCATGGCGAACTCCCGCCCTTTCTCCTCCGCCGCCGCGGCCTCGTCCGCCGCCTCCGGCCGTCACCGATTGCGAGCCGTCGACCGTGACGAGGTGGTGCCGCCCACTGCGGCCGGCTCGCCCGGACGGCTCGTGGAACTCCTCCCGCCCGGCTCCACCTGGCTGCCCGCCCCGGCGCACACCCTGCCGACGCTGCCGGGCAGGCCGCCGATGGTCGGCTATCTCGTACTCGTACCCGCCGATCAGCACCCGGTGGCACCCGCCCCGGCTCCCACGACTCCCACCGCCGGCGACGGCGAGGGCGAAAGCGAGGGGCCGGTGCGGATCGACTCCGACGAGCGGACCGTCGAGGTGGACGGCCGCCCGCTGGATCTGACGTACCTCGAATTCGAACTGCTCGCCCATCTCGTGGCGCACCCCCACCGGGTGCACACCCGCGACCAGTTGGTGACCACCGTCTGGGGTTACGGACATGTGGGCGACGGCCGGACCGTGGACGTGCATGTGGCCAGGCTGCGCCGGAAGCTGGGCGTGGAGCACCGGCACACGATCCGGACGATCAGGCGGGTCGGTTACAAGTACGCCCCGTAGGTACGCCCCGTACGACCGCACGCGTCAGTGAGGCCCCCGCCGGTCCGCCCGGCGGGGGCCTCACACCTGTGCCGGGGTGGCTAGGCAGCGGCGCGGGCGCGCGCCACCGCGCCGAGCGCCACGTCCAGGACCAGGAACGCCACCAGCGTGATGCCGAGCAGCGGTACGAACCAGCCGACCAGTGCCGCCACGGCGATCAGCGGCAGCAGCACGGACAGCGGCACCTTGCGCCATGCCCCGCGCGCCATCGGTTTGCCCACGCCCAGCTTCCGGTCCTGGGTGGGCCTGCGCTGCCACCACATGCGGTAGCCCCACACGATGATCACGATCAGCGAGAGGGCGAGGGCGGCGAGGAGCAGCTGGTTCACGATGCCGAACGTGAGCCCCATGTGGGCGTCGATGCCGATCCGGGTGAGCTGGGCGAGCAACGGGTAGTCGGCGAAGCGCAGTTCGTCGAGGATGAGTCCGGTGGCGGGGTCGACGGCGACGGAGTCCAGCCGGACCGGGAACTGGTTGTCCCGCTGCGCGACGACGTACGCCGTCCCGTCGGCGGGCGGCTTCACGGTCACCGGACCGTCGAGTCCGGCCTGGCGCGCGGCGGTCAGGGCGTTGTCGAAGCCGATGTCCATGCCCTGGTGGTCGCCGCCCGCCCCGCTGTCACCGCCGTGGCCTTCGTGCCCGCCGGCGCCGGCCGCCGCGCCCTCGCCGGACTTCAGGTTGGCCGAGACGACGGGGGTGGCGCCGCCCAACTGGTCCTGTACGGCGCCGATGTTGGCGCCCGCGTACGTCGACCAGGTCAGCCCTGTCGCGGAGAGCAGCACGAGTCCGGTGGCCGCCCACAGCCCGAGCGAGCCGTGCCGGCCGAGCGTCCTGCGGCGTCCGGTGGCACCGCGTTCGGGCCGCAGCAGGGCGCGTTTGGAGGTCCTTCTGCGGCCGATCCACAGCAGCAGCCCGCCGAGCGCGACGACCCACAGCCAGCTGGCGGCCAGCTCGCTGTAGATACGGCCGGGTTCGCCGAGATGCAGATGGCGGTGGAGTTCGGAGAGCCAGGTGCGCAGCGGGAGCGCTCCGGAACTGCCGTAGCTGTCCAGCTCGCCGCGGATCTGGGCGGTGTGCGGGTCGACGAACACGGCCAGCGACTTGCTCTCCTCGCTGTCCGGCATCGTCATCAGGACCCGTGTGGACTCCTCGGCCTCGGAGGACGGCCACACGGCGGTGACCTTGCCGTCGGGGTGCTCGGCGCGTGCCGCCTCCACCTGGTCGGAGAGCATGGCCGTACGGTCGCTGTCCGGGGAGCGCAGCTCCTGGCGGTAGACGATCTTCTCCGCCTGGTACGAGAGCGAGTAGAGCAGCCCCGTGGTGGCGGCGATCAGCAGGAGCGGGGCGATGAGCAGGCCTGCGTAGAAGTGCAGCCTCAGGACGAGCGGGCGCACCGCGCCCCAGGTGGTGGTGGGTGCGGGCGGGTTGTTCGCGCTCGCCTCCTTGGTGCTCGGCTTCTTGGTGCTCGGCTTCTTGGTGCCGGGTGGGGAGTCGGCGCCCTGTACGGGGTCGTCAATGGCCATGACTGTCCTAGGAGTTGGCGTGGCACGGGGAAACAGACCCCCGGGCCCCGCCCAGGTCAGATCAGGGCGGCGGCCCCGGAGGCCGTCGTTCGGATCGGGAGCACGCGGTGGGCCGGCGGGCCACGCCGGGAGACGGCATGGGCCAGGACGGTGCCGCGCGGCCGGTGCGGCGCGCGGGTGCGGTGCCGGGGCCGTACGGGCGGCGGCGGTACGGCGAGGGGCCGGGGCGCGGCGAGCAGCAGCCCCAGCGGGGTGAACGCGAACGCGGCGACGGTCTCGGCGAGCCGGAAGAACGCGGCCTCGCCACGAGCCAGCCAGAGCGCGCAGACGGCGCCGGCGAGCAGGTGAGCGGCGAGCATGCCCGGCGAGGTGGCGTCGGCTGCTGACAGCAGGGCGTCGCCTATGCCCGAAACACCCGTGCTCTCCTCCATGCCCGCCGTCCCGTGGCCGTGGCCCCGCGACGGCATCGCGCCGTGCGTCCCGGCTGCGGAGAACGTCATGTGCAGCGCGGCCTGTGCGGTGAGTACGGCGGGCCCGATGAATCCGATGCCCCGGCGCCGTCCGCCCGCGAGCCAGGACAGCCCGGCGATCACGGCGAATGCCGCCGTAAGCACACCGAGCGGAATTTCATGGGTGGATGTGGATGAATGCCCCACCGCGGCCAGTGTCACACACACCGCCGCGAGGACCGCGGCCCGCAAGGCGCGCATCGGCGACCGGGCATCTGTCATGGTGCGCACATGCTGCCATCCCCGTGACGCGTGCGGCAGATGGTGCTAACGGCGCTGACCTGCTATGCCCGCAGCAGAACGCATCCGGTAATCGGACAGGCGCGTGCCAGAGTTCGGGCATGAGACTTCTGATTCTGGGCGGCACCGAGTTCGTGGGCCGCGCCGTGGCCGATGCCGCGCTCGCGCGCGGCTGGCAGGTGACGGTCTTCCACCGCGGCCACCACGAGGCACCTGCTGGTGTCCGCGTCCTGCGGGGCGACCGCACCGAGCCGGACGGGCTCGCGGCACTCTCCGCCCCGGCCGCCGGCGCCGCTCCCGGATGGGACGTGGTCGTCGACACCTGGTCGGGCGCGCCGTCCGCCGTACTCGACGCGGCCCGGCTGCTCGCGGACCGGGCGGGGCACTACGCGTACGTCTCCAGCCGCTCCGTGTACGCGTATCCGACCCCCGCCGGTCTCCCGGAGGACGGCCCGCTGGTGGCGGGCGCGTCGGCCGACGCGGAGCGGCGGGACTACGCGAAGGACAAGCGCGGCGGCGAACTGGCGGCCGAAGCGGTCTTCGGCGACCGCGCGTTGCTGGCACGCGCGGGCCTGATCCTCGGGCCTTGGGAGAACGTGGGGCGGCTGCCGTGGTGGCTGGGGCGGATCGCGCGCGGCGGCCCGGTGCTCGCGCCCGGACCGCGCGACAACCCGTTGCAGTACATCGACGTACGCGATCTCGCCGAGTGGATCCTCGACGCGGCGGGCCGCGGGCTCGGGGGCGCGTACAACGTGGTGAGCCCGCCGGGTCACACCACGATGGGCGAGCTGCTGGCGGCGTGCGTCAAGGCCACCGGCTCCGACGCCGAGCTGCGCTGGACGGATCCGGACGCGATCCTCGCCGCCGGGGTCGAGCCGTGGACGGACCTGCCGATCTGGCTGCCGCGCGGTGAACTGCACGACATGATGCACAGCGGCGATGTCTCCAAGGCGCTCGCGGCGGGGCTGCGGTGCAGGCCGGTGGAGGAGACCGTCGACGACACCTGGGCCTGGCTCCGCTCGATCGGCGGCGAGGCCCCCCAGCGCCCGGACCGACCAAGGCTCGGGCTGGCACCCGAGGTGGAGACGGCCGTTCTGGGTTCCTGAAGCTTTCGCGGCCCCGCCGTGTGACGGCTGGGGCTGCTTGGGGCGGGGGATGCCGGGGGTGTGTGAGTGGTGCTAGGTACACCCCCGATTGGGGGCGGAAACAGCTCCCGCCTCGTAGCCGCCGCCGGGCAGACTGATGGTCGTGCCCGTCGGTCGGGCCGAGGGCCGGTCGCCGACGGGGCACGGGCGACGAGAAAGGGAACGACGATGAGCGAGACGAAGACCGGGACGAAGAGCGGGCCGAGGGGAATAGTCGCGGAGGCGGCGACAACCGCCGGCCGGGGACTGGTGCTGGGATTCACCGCCATCGCCGGCTCGGTGACGCTGTTCGTCCTCTCGGTGCTCTCGATCACCTTCATCCTGCTCGGCATCGGCGTCTTCACCACCCCCCATGTCCTGACGGCCGTGCGGATGCACGCCAACCGGCGCCGGCTGCTGGCCGCCACCTGGTCGGACGTCAAGATCCCTGTTCCGTACCGCCCGATGCCCGCCGACCTGCGGACCGGTGTCACCGGCCAGGTGGAGCGGACCACGCTGATGCTGAAGGACCCGGCGACCTGGCGGGACCTGGCGTGGCTGATGGTGGACATGACGGCCGGCGCGACGGTCGCGCTGCTGTCGATGACCCTGTTCGTCTACCCGCTTCAGGGGCTGGTCCTCGCGGCCGGACTGTGGCTGGTGTTCAGGAACGACCCGTACTGGTACGGCTTCGTGCCGGTCGACAGCCAGCTGACCGCCCTGCTCGCCGCCGCGCTGGGTGCCGCGATCTTCGCGGTGGGGGTGCGGTACGCCGACGAGATCCAGCGTGGTTACTTCCTGCTCGCCAAGTCCCTGCTCGCCCCCGGCCACGACCAGGAACTGGCCGAGCGCGTCGCCCACCTCACCGAGACACGGCACGACGCGGTGGACACCTCCGCCGCCGAACTGCGCCGGATCGAGCGGGATCTGCACGACGGCGCTCAGGCCCGCCTCGTCGCCATGGGCATGGACCTGGGCACGATCGAGGCGCTGATCGAGAAGGACCCGGCCAAGGCCAAGGAGCTGATCGCCAACGCCCGTAAGTCCTCCGCCGAGGCGCTGACCGAGCTGCGCGACCTGGTCAGGGGCATCCATCCGCCGGTGCTCGCCGAGCGCGGACTGGGCGACGCGGTGAAGGCGCTGGCGCTGCGGCTGCCGGTGGAGACCGACGTCCAGGTGGATCTGCCCGGCCGCGCCGACGCCCCGGTGGAGTCGGCGGCGTACTTCGCGGTGAGCGAGATCCTCACCAACGCGATCAAGCACTCCAACGCCGACCGGATCTGGATCGACATGAACCACGGGGAGTCCATGCTGCGGGTCACGGTCGGCGACAACGGCGACGGCGGCGCGAAGATCGGTTCCGGCACGGGGCTGAGCGGACTGGAGCGCCGACTCGGTACATTCGACGGCATCCTGGCCGTCAGCAGCCCTGCGGGCGGCCCCACCATGGTCACCGTGGAGATCCCTTGCGAGTTGTCCTAGCCGAAGATCTCTTCCTGCTCCGCGACGGCCTGGTCCGGATGCTTGAGGCGTACGACTTCGAGGTCCTGGCCGCCGTGGAGACCGGGCCCGAGCTGACCAAGGCGTTCGCGGAACTGCGACCGGACGTCGCCGTCGTCGACGTCCGGCTTCCGCCGTCGCACACGGACGAGGGGTTGCAGTGCGCCCTCGCCGCGCGCCGGGACCGGCCCGGACTGCCCGTCCTCGTCCTGTCGCAGCATGTGGAGCAGTTGTACGCACGGGAGCTGCTGGCCGACGGCAACGGCGGCATCGGGTATCTGCTCAAGGACCGGGTCTTCGACGCCGACCAGTTCATCGACGCGGTGCGCCGGGTGGCCGGCGGCGGTACGGCGATGGACCCCCAGGTCATCCAGCAACTGCTGTCCCGCAGGGCGCAGGACAAGCCGATCGGCCGGCTGACGCCGCGTGAGCGCGAGGTCATGGAACTGATGGCGCAGGGGCGGTCGAACGCGGCTATCGCGGCCCAACTCGTCGTCACGGAGCGGGCGGTGTCCAAGCACACGTCCAACATCTTCGGGAAGCTGGGGCTGCCGGTGTCGGACGACGACAACCGGCGCGTGCTCGCGGTGATCGCCTATCTGGACCGGGGTCAGCGGTGAGGCGGTAGCGGTGTGGGGCTGCTCCCGTTGCCCAAGGTGCCGACGGGCAGGGTGTGTTGAGGGCATCCGCCCGGTTTGTTGATGGAGATTTCTATGAATTCCTGGTGGGGCTGAACAGGCCCCGAATGACGTCCGTATGGAACGGAGCGCTTCCTCCCCACGCCGGAGATCCCACTGAACCGGCACCGAAGCTTGAGGAGTTCCATGGGACGCACGTCAAGAAAACGCTCGACGGTGGCGAACCGGGCCATCGCGGCCTCGGCGGCCTTGATTCTGGGCGGGGGTGGGCTGGTAGCGGTAAATGTCTACGCATCCGCGGGAGAAGACCGCTCCGGGCAGGATCAGCGGATCCAGAATGCCGGACGCCAGATGTCCACCATCGACTGTCCCGAAGTGGCGAACGCGCTCACCAAGGTGCCGCGCCGGGCCCGTGCCCAGGTCGACCGGGAACTGGCCCGGATGGACACGCAGATCACCGACGCGTACAAACGGTTCGCGGACAACAAAACGCAGTTGGAGAGTGATCCGAAACTTACCGAGAAGAAGATCCTGAAGCCGCTGAAGGCGAAGCGGCTCGCCAGCCTCAAGCGCATCCGTTCCGCGCTGCAGCGCGCGGGGCACTGGCAGAAGGGCCTGGACTCACTCGCACCGTGCACCATGCGCCCCGACGACGACGCCACCAACGACGGTGACCCGGGCGGTGGCCAGAACGGCGGGCAAGGGCAGAACGGCGGTCAGGATCAGAACGGCGGTCAGGACGGCGGTCAGGGTCAGAACGCGGGCCAGGACGGCGGTCAGGGCGGCGGCGACGGCGGCCAGCCGCCCGGCAACGGCCCCGACGCCTCCGATTTCGTCGACATCGAGTCCATCGAGCCGAACAGCCAGGAGCCCCAGCAGCAGGAACAGGCGTCGACCGGCACCTTCACCACCGAATGCGGGCGCAACGAGAACGGTCTCTTCAACTCGGACAACGTCATCGCCGCGCCCGGCGTGAGCAACGGCGCCCACCACAAGCACGACTACGTGGGCAACCAGGCCAACAACGCCTTCGCGAGCGACGACGACCTGGCCAACGGTGAGACGACCTGCAACGAGCAGGGTGACAAGTCCACGTACTACTGGCCGGTGGTCCGCCTCCAGAACGGTCAGAACGAGGACGACGCGAACGAGGACGGCGGCGGCAAGGACGGCAACGTCGGAGAGATCCAGACCCCGTCCGAGGTCACGCTGCAATTCGCCGGCAACGCCACGTCGAAGGTCACGGCCATGCCCCGCTTCCTTCGCATCATCACCGGTGACGCGAAGGCGTTCGTCAACGGAGACGCCAACGCGAATGCCTCGTGGAGCTGCACCGGATTCGAGGACCGTCAACTGAAGGACAAATACCCGATTTGCCCGGCGGGCAGCCAGGTGGTGCGTTCGTTCAACTTCCAGAGCTGCTGGGACGGACAGAACACGGACAGCGCCAATCACCGCACCCATGTCGCTTTCGCTGACGAGAACGGTCAGTGCCAGCCGGGATTCCAGGCAATTCCGCAGCTCAAGCAGCGGGTGGTGTACGACATTCCGCCGGGTCCCGGATTCGCGGTGGACTCGTTCCCCGAGCAGTTGCACAAGCCCATCACCGACCATGGCGACTTCATCAATGTCTTCGACGAGGACGTGATGAACAAGATGGTCGACTGCATCAACACGGGCAAGGAATGCAACTGACAACTGACGGTGTGAGGTAATCCTCGGGCGCCGGCCGGACCGTGTACGCGGTCCGGCCGGCGCCGCTCGACGTCAGCTCTCCGGGTGACCGGAGTGCCCCGCGGTGCCCTGCCCCGCGGTGCCGTGTCCCTCGGTGCCGTGCTCCTCGCCGCCGGAGTCCCCGCTCCCGGAGTCGTGCTCGGGGGCCGTCTCGACCGTCCCGCCCAGCCTGCCCCGCAGCGTCTCGACCACCTTCGCGTCGCCGCTGGCGACCCACTTCCTGCCGACGAGATACGACCCGCCGTAGTCGTTGGCCTGGTTGATCCACTCCCGCAGACCCCTGTCGGTCGCGAACGTGGTCAGGATGTATCTGCCGTCACCCGTCTTGCAGTTGGCCTGACGCAGCTCCTCCGCGTCCGTCTGCACGTTCGGATCACACGCGGCCTTCTCGGCCAGTTGTTCGAGGCTCCCGGTCGCCGTCTTCGGCACCTCCGGGGCCTCGTCGTCATTCGTGCCGCAGCCGCTCAACAGGGCCAGGGCCAGGGCCGGCACCAGCAGTGCCACTCGGGGTCGCTCGGTACGCATTCGGCCATCGTGCCCCCTCCGCAAGCCCCCGCGCGGGTGAACGACGCATCACATCGTTGCCCACCCCTCTCCCCGTCATTAACGTGCGCTCCGCATGCACCTGTTGTCACCCCCCGTAACCGAGGACAGAGGACCGCTGATGACCGAGCTGCCGAGTCCCACCCCTCCTGCCACTCCCTCCAGACGTGCGGTGCTGGCCGGCGCCGGCGCGATCGGCCTCGGTACGGCGCTGACCGCGCACTCCCCCGCCACGGCCCGCCCCGCCGCGCCGTCCGCCCCCGCCGCGCCGTCCGCGCCGGCGCCCGACACCGCCGGTGCCGCCCGCGCCGCCGTGGAGCGCCTGCTCCCCCGCCACGCGGACCAGTTCAGCTTCCAGGTGGCGCCCGGCCCCGAGCGGTTCCGGGTGTCCGGGTCCGCCGGCCGGATCGAGGTGTCGGGCACCGACGCCGGGGTCCTGCTCACCGGGGTCCACTGGTATCTGAAGTACGTGTGCGGGGCCCACATCAGCTGGTCGGGCAGCCAACTCGACCTCCCCGCCACGCTGCCCGCGCCCCGCCGCCCCCTGGAGCGCTCGGCGACCGTACAGCACCGGTTCGCCCTCAACGACACACACGACGGTTACACCGCCCCGTACGCCGACTGGCCGCGCTGGGAGCGGATGCTCGACGTCCTCGCCCTGCACGGCTGCAACGAGGTCCTCGTGACCACCGGCCAGGAGGCCGTCTACCACCGTCTGCTGACCGACTTCGGCTACTCCGACACCGAGGCCCGCACCTGGCTCCCCGCCCCCTCCCACCAACCGTGGTGGCTGCTCCAGAACATGAGCGCGTACGGCGGCCCGCTCTCCCCCGAGCTGATCGAGACCCGCGCCGTACTCGGCCGGCGCATCACCGACCGGATGCGTGAGCTGGGCATGTCCCCCGTGCTCCCCGGCTACTTCGGCACCGTCCCGGACGGCTTCGCCGCCCGCAACCCCGGCGGGCGCACCGTGCCGCAGGGCGACTGGAACGGCCTGCCGCGCCCCGACTGGCTCGACCCGCGTACCTCCGTCTTCGCCGATGTCGCCGCCGCCTTCTACCGGCACCAGGGCGATCTCTTCGGCGAGGTGAACCACTTCAAGATGGACCTGCTGCACGAGGGCGGCAGCGCCGGGGACGTACCGGTGCCCGACGCCGCCCGCGCGGTCGAGACCTCGCTCCACACCGCCCGCCCCGGCGCCACGTGGGTGATCCTCGGCTGGCAGTCCAATCCGGTACGGGCCCTGCTCGACGCCATCGACACCGACCGCGTGCTGATCGTCGACGGCCTGTCCGACCTGGACTCGGTGACGGACCGCGAGCGGGACTGGGGCGGCGCGCCGTACGCCTTCGGCACCATCCCCAACTTCGGCGGCCGTACGACCATGGGCGCCAACTCCGACCGCTGGACGCAGCGGTTCACGGCCTGGCGCGACAAGCCCGGCAGCGCGCTCGTCGGCACGGCGTACATGCCGGAGTCCACCGAACGCGACCCGGCGGCCTTCGAGCTGTTCAGCGAACTGGCGTGGCGGGACGAGGCGGTGGACGACCGCGAGGGCTGGTTCCGGTCGTACGCCGATCTGCGCTACGGCGGCGAGGACAGCGCCGCGCGGGACGCCTTCGGGGTGCTCGCGGCGACCGCGTACCGGCTGACGTCCGCCGACGGCCGCCCCGTCGACTCACTCTTCTCGCGCCGCCCCTCCCTCACCGCGTCGTTCGGGACCGCCTTCGACCTCGCCGAGTTCGACAAGGCCTTCGGCTCGCTGCTGGAGGTACGGGCGGAGCTGCGCGGGTCGGACGCCTTCCGGCACGATGTGACCGAGCTGGCCAGACAGGCGCTCGCCAACCGTTCCCGGCTGCTGCTGCCGCAGTTGCGCGCCGCCTTCCAAGGAGGCGACGCCGCCACGTTCCGCGCGCTCGCCGCGCTGTGGCTGAAGCTGATGCGGCTGAGCGACACGATGACGGGCTGCCACCGCTCCTTCCTGCTCGGGCCCTGGCTGGAGGACGCCAAACGGCTGGCGACCAGCCCCGAGGAGGCCGTGACCCTGGAGTGGACGGCCCGCACGCTGATCACCACATGGGCCGACAGATCGGCGGCCGGGCATCTGAGCAACTACGCCAACCGCGACTGGCAGGGCCTGCTCGCCGATGTCCATCTGCCGCAGTGGCAGGCCTATCTGGACGAGCTGGCCGACGCGCTGGCCACCGGGCGGGAGCCGAAGGCGTTCGACTGGTACGTGGACGAGGAGGCGTGGACGCGGGCGCGCGGCGGCTACCCGGTGCGGGCGGCCGGCGACGCGTACGGGACGGCGCTGCGTGTACGGGACACCCTGGCCACCGCCCCGTACCAGGGCACCGTCACGGTGGGCGCCGACCCGCTCGCCTTCACACCGGGCAGCACGGGCACGGTGAAGGCCGACTTCCGCAACGTCAACGGGCTGCGCGGCACCGGCCCCGTCGACTTCGCGCTGACCGGCCCCGACGCCCGGCCGGACGGCCCGGTGGGGCTGTCCGCCGTCGCCCCGGCCGGCACCGGCTCCGTCTCCTGGACGGTGACGGCCCCCGCCGAGCCGCTCACGGCGCCGCTGCGCCCGCTGCCGTACGCGCTGGCGGTGGAGTACGGGCCTCGCGGAGAGGAGCGCGTGCGGACCGTC
The DNA here is from genome assembly GCF_044458565.1 of Streptomyces sp. NPDC050433. Classification (NCBI taxonomy): domain Bacteria; kingdom Bacillati; phylum Actinomycetota; class Actinomycetes; order Kitasatosporales; family Streptomycetaceae; genus Streptomyces; species Streptomyces sp. NPDC050433. The sequence goes on from NZ_JBITIB010000026.1 coordinate 87,404, forward strand.
CAGCGGGGCAGCGTGTACGTCGCGGGCCCGCTGGCCGCGGGCTGGCGCACGTACAGCAACAACGGGGCGGTGTTCGGGCAGCTCGGCGACCGCTTCGCGGTCAACGGCGGCGGCCAGGACCTGTGGCGCGCGACCACGCAGTTCGGCACGGCCTTCAAAGAAGGCGCGCTCCGGGACGGAGTGAGCGTGACGGTGCGGGTGGACGCCCAGGAGAACACGGGGGCGTGGGCCCGCGCGGGCATCGTCGTCCGCAACGGCCTCGCGACCCCCGGCTCGCCCGGCTTCGTCAACCTGGCCGTGACGCCGTCCAACGGGGTGGTGCTGTCGTACGACACGACCGGCGACGGCACGCTGGACACCTACCAGCGCGTCACCGGCATCACCGCGCCGGTGCTGCTGCGACTGGCGCGGGCGGGGGGCCGGTTCACCGGTTCGTGCTCGACGGACGACGGGGGGACGTGGCGGACGGTTGCCTCGGTGCCCGTGTCCGGCGCGGCCGACGCGCAGGACGTGGGCCTGTTCATGAGCGCGACGAACGGGGGCAGCGGGCTGCGCGGCACCGTCGAGTTCAGCGGTTGGAGGGGTGCGTAGGACCGGGCGATCGGCGGCAAAGCCCTTGATCCGTAAGGCGGTTGGGTGACCATCCGACGAATCGCTCGTTCTGCTGAACGTGCCCCCACCCGACGCCGCCACGGCCACCGCCCCCGCCTCCAGCGCCCCCGTTCCCGCCCCCGTCGACGTGGAACAGGCCGAGGCCGCCCTCGTCGAGCACTACCCGCGGCTGGTGCGGATCGCCTATCTCGTGCTGCCGCCCGCCCTCGGCCGCAACCGCCGTGTGCTGACCGCGCACGCCGTCGTCCAGCGTTCGCTGCCGCGCAACCGCACCGCGGCGACGCCTGACGACGGCTACGCCTACGTACGCGGCCGGGTGCTGCGGCAGGCGCTCGACGCGGGGCGCCGGCCGCGCCGTGCGGTGTGGCCCCGGCGCGCCCAACTGCCGCCGCTGCTGCCGCAGGTGTGGGGCCTGCGGCTGTTCCCGCGCTCGGGGGGCGCCGACGAACTCGCCCTCGACCAGCGCTTGTCGGCCCTCTCCGGCGGCGCCAGGGCCGCCTTCGTACTGAGGGGGCTGGAACTGCTGCCGGACACGGACGTACGCAGGCTGCTCAGCGCCGCCGGGATCGAGGACCCGCACGCGGCGCTCGTGGAGGCCGACGGCATCGGTACGGAGGGCGTGACGCTGCTGGAGTCCCCCGAGTACGATCCCTGTTCGCTCCAGGCCCGCCCCACCGATCTGCTGCGCCGGCGCCGGCACGCGCGTGCGGCGCTCACGGGCGTCGCCGCCCTCGCGGTGTGCGGCGCGCTGCTCGGGCTGCCCGGCGACGGCTGGGGCGCGAAGGGCGCCGCCGCCCCCTCGTACGCGCGCAACTCGGCGGCGGAGGCGGCCCTGGACCCGGCGAAGGTCCTGCGCGTCCCGGAGAACGCGTGGCGGAACTCCGCCCGTACGGACTTCTCCGTGTGGCCCACGCGCGGCGCGCTGGCCCGCGACGGTGAGTTGCTGCGCCGGGCGCTGGAGGTCTGGGCCGGACCGGGCTCGTCGGTGCGGGTCTCGTCGACTCCGGCCACGCCGGTGGGGCCGCCGATGGGACCGGCGCAGTTGCTGTACGCGGGCGAGGTCGACCGGGCGCGGGTGGTGCTGCTGTACGACGGGCTGCGGATCGCCCGGTACGCCGAACCCCGCACCGGTACCGGCCCCGTGGCCCTGGACTTCGCCCGCGTCGACGGGGCGGCGGCCGACACCGCGCCCGGCGCGGCACCGGCCACGTACGCGCTGGTCGCCGGGCGCACGGACGGCAACGTGCGCTATCTCACGGCGCCCTGGGTGGGCGCGACGGCCGTACGCGATCTCCTCGACCCGGCCGGTGACGCGCGGCCCCTGCGGCGCGGTGCGGACGGGGTGACGGATCCGCTGCCGATGCCGGGAGACACACCGGAGTGCGGGGCGTGGGACGCGCTGGAGGTGACGGAGAGCGGCAAGGGAGGCGCGAACGGCGGGGGCGGCATACGGCTGCTGTCCGACCTCGGCGAACTCACCCCCGCGCGGCTGACGTCGGGCCCCCCGTCGGCGCCCGTCGACGTGTCGGGCGGCGCGGCGCGCGGCGCCTGGGCGCGTACGGCGTGCCTGCTGCCCGCGGTGCGCTCGCACGGCGTGCGGACGGTGAACTCCTGGCAGTACGCGAGCCAGCGCCTGCCCGAGTCCAGCGGCGACGCGCGGTGGGTGTGCACCCGCGCGGAGACCTGGCGCGGCTCGGAGAACAGGGTGCTGGCACAGTTCCAGTCGCCCGCGGCGAAGACCGGGGCACCGAAGCCGGGGGCGATCGCGGCGCGGGGTTCGGACTCGTCTGCGTGCGGGGCGCGGGAGCCCCGGGTGCTGGCGGGTGTGCTGTGGAAGTCGCGCGGCGGCCGGTGGTACGTACTGGCCGCCGGCAGCGACGAGTTCCGCTCCGTCCGTACGACGGGCGGCGTCACGGGTGACGCGCGCGGACCGCTGCTCGCGGTCGCGGCGAAGCCCGGTGACCGGGCGGAGCTGGACGGGCTGCTGGCCGACGGCACGCGGGTGGGTTCGCTGCGGTGAGCTCCGCAGGGGGCTCAGGGCAGGAGCAGCCAGTCGGTGGCGAGCGTTCCCGCGAGGCCGAAGCCGAGCACCCAGGTGGCGAGGCGGGTGCGGCCGTGTCTGCTGAGTTCGATGACGACGCCGCAGAGGATCATCGCGAACCCGTAGAGGCCGACGACGAGGACGGAGCTGCGGTTGGCGAGGCGTACGGCCAACAGCGCGGCCATGGCGACCAGAAGGACCGACGCGACGACGACGCGGATACGGCGGGCCTGCCGCGGGGTGAGCGCGTTGTCGTCGTGGCCGGCGTCCGTGGTGGTGTCACCCGGATCGTCGGACAGCGGCTTCGGCTCCGGCTTCGGCTCGGGTTCCGGCCCCGATTTCGGCTTCGCTTCCTGCTCCGGCTCCGGCTTCGGTCCCGGCGATTCGGTGACCTCTTCCTGGTCAGATGCGCTCATGGTCGGCGAGCGTAACCGACCGGCTTCAACCACCGACGGTTAGGCTGTTCATATGACGACCGGGGTCCGACGCAGAATGGGCGTCGAAGAGCGACGCGAGCAACTGATCCGTGTCGCGCTGGAACTGTTCAGCCACCGCTCGCCCGACCACGTCTCCATCGACGAGATCGCGGCGGCGGCCGGCATCTCCAGGCCGCTGGTCTACCACTACTTTCCGGGCAAGCAGTCGCTGTACGAGGCCGCGTTGCGGCGGGCCGCCGACGAGTTGGCCGCGCGCTTCGCCGAACCGCGTGAAGGGCCGCTCGGCGCCCGCCTGCTGCGCGTCATGACACGCTTCTTCGACTTCGTCGACGAGCACGGGCCCGGCTTCTCCGCGCTGATGCGCGGTGGTCCCGCCGTGGGTTCGTCCACGGCCAACGCCATGATCGACGAGGTGCGGCAGGCGGCGTACGAGCAGATACTGGCCCATCTCGCGATCAAGTCGCCGCCGCCCAGGCTGGAACTGGTCGTGCGTTCCTGGGTGTCGCTCGCCGAGTCGACGGCACTGCTGTGGCTGGACGGCCGCCGGATCCCGCGCGGCGAACTGGAGTTGCAGCTGGTGCACGACTTCGCCGCGCTGGCAGCGGTGAGCGCGGCGTACGACGAGGAGATGGCCCGGCTCCTGCTGCCGGTCCTCGCCGACGAGCCGCCGGCCGGCCCGTTCGGCGATCTGTTGACCCGCCTGACGGCGCTGGCGGCGACGCTGCCCGCGGCGCCGCCCCCGGCGCAGCCCGCCGTGCTGCCGCTCCCCGCGCCGCGCAGCGCATAAGGACGGTCCGGGTCAGGACAGCCGGCGTCCTGGACGTGCTGCGCGGCGAGCTTGTTGACGGCGTACGGCCGGTCGGCCGTCACGCACCGGCCCTGAAGACCGCCACCGTCCTTCCCGGCACCTCGAAGGTGCCCGAACTCGCCTCGTACGACGCCTTCTTGACCGTCGCGTCCGCGCCGCCCGCCTGGACCGGGTGCAGGCCGTACGACCGGTCGGCGAGTGCCGTGACCCGCTGCCGCGCCGTGTCCGGCGTGGCGTTGAAGACCACCACCAGCTCACCGAGGCGCATCGTGATGACGCCCGGTGTCTCGTCGGGGCCGGAGAGCGGGAAGGAGAGCGCGGACTGGACGGCGTCCGTGGAGGGGAGGCGGAAAGCCCCCTCCGTGGTACGGATCCGCAGCAGGTCCTGGTACGCGGCGGAGGCGCCGGTGATCTCCGGGCAGCCGGGGGTGATGCCGGGTGTCCCCAACAGGGGCTTGGCGTATGGCCACTTGTCCCTGTTGTCGGCGGCGGGCGGCAGACCGCGCCCGAAGCCGTTGCCGGCCCGGCAGTCCCAGTTGATCGCGTTGAACCAGTCGCCGCTGTCGTACGAGTTGCGGTCCAGCGACTTGGACCGGAGCAGGTCCGTCCCCGCCTGGGAGAGCGAGGGCCCTTGGGTGAGCACCGCCGTCGCCATGGCGAGCACCTGGGCCCTGGCGCGGTCGGCGGCCGGTGTGGTGCGCGGCAGCTTGAACGCGAGGGCGTCGTAGAGGCTTTCGTTGTCGTGCGCGTCGGAGTAGGCGAGCGCTTCGCCGGGCGCGGCGGCGTAACCGGCCGGGGCGCCGTTGTAGTCGACCTCGGAGCCCTTGACGGTGCGGCCGGCGCTGTCGGTGAAGGAGTAGTCGGCGAGATTGCCGGTGAGCCCGACCTTGATCAGGTCCTGGTAGTGCAGCAGCCGGGCCCGCTGCTCGGCCGGAGTGCCGTTCGCCGCCGAGGAGTTGGGTTCGGTGAACAGTCCGGAGGCGAAGCCCTGGACGCCCGGGTCCTCGTCGAAGGGGCCGCCGCCGCGTACCGCGTCGCGCGCCCGGTCGGAGAAGGTCGCGATCCCGGTGCCGGCCATGTTCTTCTGTGTGGCCTGCTCGAAGCGCGCGTCGCCGGCGATCTCGCCGAAGTCCCAGCCCTCGCCGTAGAGGATGACCGCCTTCCCGTCGACCCCGTCCTTGGCGACGGTCAGCGCGTCCAACGCCTTACGCACCGCGAGGATGTTGGCCTTGGGGTGATGGCCCATCAGGTCGAAGCGGAAGCCGTCGACCTTGTACTCCTTCGCCCAGGTGACGACGGAGTCCACCACGATCTTGCCCATCATGGCGTTCTCGGGCGCGGTGTTGGCGCAGCAGGTGGACGTCGCCACGGTGCCGTCGTCGAGCAGCCGCTGGTAGTAGCCGGGCACGATCCGGTCGAGTACGGACTTGGGGTCCTGGCCGCTCGCCACGGTGTGGTTGTAGACGACGTCCATCACGGTGCGCAGGCCGGTGCCGTTGATGCCCTGCACCATCCGCCGGAACTCCACCGTGCGCTTGGTGCCTTCGGGGTCGCTCGCGTAGGAGCCCTCGGGCACCGTGTAGTGCAGCGGGTCGTAGCCCCAGTTGAAGCCGTCCTTCGCCGCCGCCTTCGCGACGCACGCCTGCTGCTCCTCGGAGTCGGGGGCGTAGACGGACAGGTCGCAGGCAGGCTGCTGCTGGTCGGAGGGCTTCTCCGGGATGGTGCCGATGTCGAAGGCGGGCAGCAGATGGACGTACGACGTTCCCGCGTCGGCCAGTTGGGCGAGGTGCTTCATGCCCTTCGACCCGGTGTCGGTGAAGGCCAGATAGCGGCCGGGGTGCTCCGACGTGCGGTCCGCGATCGAGAAGTCGCGGATGTGCAGCTCCTGGATCTGCGCGTCGCGCATCGGGACGGCCGCCGGCTTCTTCAGCGTCGACCAGCCCCGGGGCGCGAGCTTCGGGTCGGTGAGGTCGACGGCGAGGCTGCGCGCGGAGTCGGTGGTCAGGGCGGTCGAGTACGGGTCGGTGACCTTGTTGGTGACCATCTTCGCGGCGCTCGGCGCCCAGACGTCGACCACGTACCGGTACGCCTTGCCCGTCCAGTCCCGCCCACCCTGCACGGACCACACGCCGCTGCGGTCGTCGCGCCGCATCGGCACGCTCTTCCCGTCGAGTTCGAGCGCGACCCGCCGCGCCGTGGGCGCCCACACCGACAGCGTGGGACGTCCCTCGCGGAAGACGGGGCCGAGCGAGGCGCGGGTGGCGTCGGCGGCGTACAGGTCGTCCAGCACGCCGGGGATCTGCACGCCCGTCGCGTCCAGCAGCGCCCCGTTGGCGGCCCGCTGGGTGGCGATGAGCTGGCCGCGCAGTGACTCCTTCACCCTGTCCCGGTCGCGCGGGTCGACGGTGAAGGCCGGATACTCCTTCAGATGGGGGTACTTGGCCTTCTGCGCGTCGGTCAGCGCCCCCGGAGCGAGCCGCAGCCACTGCCCCTCCTCGGTCAGCGCCCCGTTCTCGACGGTGATCCCGCCGTCCGGCGCGTACACGAGCTGCTGGCTGGTGGCCTCGGTCGCCTTCACCTTCCACACGACGGTGTCGCGGTCGATCCACTGCGCCTCGGCCTTGCCGAGATCCGGCGTGGGTACGGCTCCGGCGGTCGGCAGCAGATACTTCGGCCGGCCGCCGAGCAGCCAGACCTCGTTGCCGTATGTCGTCAGGTCGAGCGACTGGTCGGACGGCAGGTCCTTCTCGTCGCCCTTGTGCAGGATGTAGCTGAGGGACGTGGCGCCCTCGGCGAGCGGCACCTCGTACGTCACGCCGTACGCGTCCTTCTTCACCGGCTCCAGGGGCTTCGCCCAGTCGGTGGGGTCCTTGGCGCCGGTCCAGGTGTGCAGCCCCCAGCCGTCGTAGTCGCCGTCGGCCCGCTGGTAGTGCAGGACGGCCCTGGTCTTGTCCTGCGGCGGATAGGCGCCGTCGGGGGCCTGCTCGCTCTGGCCGTCCTCGCCCTGCTCGATCCAGACCTCGCCGGTCTTCGCGAGGTCGACGGTGCGCTCGGGACCGTCCGGCGTCCCGTCCTTGACGACGGTGTACGGGACGGCCGACGCGCCCTCGGTGACGTCCACCCACGCGAACGCGCCGTAGGCGTCGCGTCCGGTGAACTCGGCAGCCTGGTCACCGGACTTGAGCTGCCAGCCGTCGTAGTCGCCGTCGGGGCGCCGGTAGTGCACGATCGCGTGGTCGCGCTCGACCGCGGTGGGCGGCTCGGGCGCGGGTGTCCGCCCGGCGGTCGACGAGGCGAGGTCCGAGGCGGTACGGCCCAGGCTGTCGACGACAACCGCCTTGTAGCGCAGGGGTGTTCCGGCGGCCACGTCGGCGTCCAGATGCTGGGTGACCTTGTACGGGGCGTGGTCGGCGCTGCCGAGGGTGCGCCACTTGCCGTCGCCGGCCTGGGCGGCGAAGACGACACGGTTCAGCTGTCCGCCGTCGACGTCCGCGCCGATCTCGACGGTGCCGGTGGCACCGGCCTCCGGGGCCGTCAGGGTGATCGACGGCTCGGCGGCCGGCGGCGCGAGCGGTTCGGCGGCCCGCAGGACCAGCGACGACAGCGCCGGGACGGTGATCCTGATCTTCGCGTCGGCCCCGCTGCGTACAACGTCACCCGCCGGTGAACCGCCGTACAGGGCAAGGAAGTCGGTGCGCGCGGACCCGGTCGGCACCTCCACGGTCTCCGGCGTCGCGGCGTTGTTCACGGCGACGACGTACTCGCTCCGCTCCTTCGCGTCGGTGCGGGAGAACGCGTACACCGAGTCGGCCGCGTACCGCTCGGTCTGTACGCCGTCCCGCAGCGCCGGGTGCCGCTTGGTGAGCTTCGACAGCTCGGCGATGGACCGGTAGAGCGGGTGCGTGGGGTCGTACGCGTCGGAGGCGTGCGTGCGGTCGGTGCCGAGCTGGTCGTCGTCCAGATAGTCGAGGGTCGTGGAGGCGAACAGGCTCTGGCGGGCGTCCTTGTCACCACCGGGGCCGGTGAAGCCCTGCTCGTCGCCGTAGTAGACGACCGGGTTCCCGCGCGAGAAGAACATCAGCTCGTTGGCGAGGCGGGCGCGCTCGACCAGCTCGGCGTCACCGGCGTCGGGGTTGTCCTGCTTGAGGAAGGTGCCGATGCGGCCCATGTCGTGGTTGCCGAGGAACGACACCTGCTCGTAGGCGTTGGCCTTGTCGGTGGTGTAGCGGTAGTCCTCACCGAAGACCTTCGCCAGCCGTTCGGCGGACGCGCCCTGCGAGGCGTACGCGCGCGCCGCGTCCTGGAAGGGGAAGTCGAGCGTGGAGTCGAGCCGCCCGCGCGTCACATAGGGCGCGGTGACGGCCGGGTCGGCGGAGTAGACCTCGCCGAACATGAAGAAGTCGTCGCGGCCCCGCTCCGCGGCGTAGGCGTCGAGCGCGGTGGCCCACTGGGTCCAGAAGTCCAGGTCGACGTGTTTGACGGTGTCGATGCGGAAGCCGTCGATGTCGAAGTCGCGGACCCACTTCTGGTAGATCTCGGCCATCCCGTCGACCACCTCGGGCCGTTCGGTCCACAGGTCGTCCAGGCCGGCGAAGTCGCCGTACTCGGAGCTTTCCCCGGCGAACGTCGAGTCACCGCGGTTGTGGTACATCGTGGGATCGTTGAGCCAGGACGGGACCTTCTTCTCGCCCGCCTTCGGAGCCGGTGTGTACGGGAACGCGTCGGCGTCCACCCGGCCGACGCCCTCCCGGTCGTCGAAGGGGCGGCCGTCCTTGTCGAGATACGGATAGGCGCCCTTGGGACGGTAGTTGTACTTCTTCTCCGCGTAGTCGACGGTGTCGGCCGTGTGGTTGGTGATGACGTCGAAGAAGACCTTCATGCCCTTGTCGTGGGCCTTGTCGATCAGCTTCTCCAGTTCGGCGTTGGTGCCGAAGTGCGGGTCGACCTGGGTGAAGTCGGTGATCCAGTAACCGTGGTAGCCGGCCGAGACGTCGTCGCCCGTGCCCTGGACCGGCTTGTTCTTGAAGATCGGCGCCATCCAGATGGCGGTCGTACCGAGGCCCTTGATGTAGTCGAGCCGGTCGGTGATCCCCTTGAGGTCGCCGCCCTGGTAAAAGCCCTTGTCCGCCGGGTCGTAGCCGGTCTTGGTACGCGAACCGGTGAGCCCGCCGCGGTCGTTGGACCGGTCGCCGTTGGCGAAGCGGTCGGGCAGGACGAAGTAGAACTGATCCCGTGTCAGATCGTGCCGGGCTGGTTCAGCGGCGAGCCGGGCGTCCGACGGCGGGGCCGGGGCGCGGGCGGCGACGGCCGGCAGCGCGGGCACCAGGGCAGCGCACAGGGCCGCGGCCACGACGGCGACGGCCGTTGTGCGCGCGGGCGCGGGCAGGGTCGGGCGTATCACGCGGGATCTCCTCGGGGTACGGGAAGAGGGCCGGCCCGGCGACGCGCGCGGGGAGGTGGGGTGCGCGTCGCCGGGGCGGCCGGATGGTGCGGGGGGTGCGGTTTTGTCGGATCTCGACCGGGCCGGACCGGGCCGGTCAGGAGCAGGTGCGGGCCCCGACGTGAAGGGCGACCGCCGTGTTGACGCCGAGCGTCGCAGTGAACTGGCCGGAGCCGTTCACGGTGACGCGGTTGCCGCTCTGCACGTCGCAGTAGTCACCGGCCGCCAGCGACGTCTGGAAGGTGCGGTTGAGCGCGGAGCCGGTGTAGTTGATCGCGACGTACGCCTTGGAGCCGCGCCCGAAGGCGATGCGGTCCCCGCCGTCGTCCCACCAGTCGGTGACCCCCTGGCCGCGCGCCGCGTTGCGGAAGCCGACCATGGAGGAGATCTCCCGCCAGTCGTGCTGGCACTTCCAGCCGTCGGAGTAACAGGCGTTCACGGTACCGCCGTTGGGCGGTCCGGCGTCGTGGTCGCTGAACTCGTAGCCGGAGTGCACATCGGGCGAGCCGTACGGGTAGGCCAGCATGAAGACATTGGCCAGCGTGTAGGTGGCGCCGTTCTTGTAGTTGAGGGTGTCGCCGCCGCGCTCGGTGTCGTGGTTGTCCACGAAGACGCCGGACCTGCCGCCCTCCATGAAGCCCCAGCCTTCGCCGAAGTTCTTCAGATAGGCCAGGTTCTCGTTGAGGAAGACCTGCTTGAGGCTGCGGCCGTAACGGAATTCCTGTACGTCTCCGGTGCCGAGGTACTCGCTCGGCGACACGGCCTCGCCGCCGCCGTAGATGGCCTCCTGCTTCCAGTACACGCCCGGATTGCTCAGCCTGGACTTGATGTTGGCCAGATCGGCGGCAGGCATGTGCTTCGCCGCGTCGATGCGCAAGCCGTCGACGCCGAGCGAGAGCAGGTCGTTGAGGTACGTGGCGATCCTGCCGCGTACGTAGTCCTCGCCGGTGTCCAGGTCGGCGAGGCCGACGAGTTCGCAGTTCTGGACGTTGCCGCGGTCGCCGTAGTTGTTGATCTGCGAGCGGCAGTCGTCCATGTCGAAGCCCGAATAGATGCCGGGGTACTCGTACTTGGAGTACGAGGTGCCGCCGGTGCCGGTGCCCGAGCCGGCCGACATGTGGTTGATGACGGCGTCGGCGACGACCTTCACCCCGGCGGCGTGGCAGGTGTTGACCATGGACTGGAAGGCGGCGCGGTCGCCGAGCCGCCCGGCGATCTTGTAACTGACGGGCTGGTACGAGGTCCACCACTGGCCGCCCTGGATGTGCTCCTGGGGCGGGGACACCTGGACGTAGCCGTATCCGTCGGGGCCGAGGCTGTCGGTACAGGCCTTGGCGACCGAGGCGAACCGCCACTCGAACAGGACGGCGGTGACGTCCTTCGCTCCGGGAGGCGCCGCCTGGGAGGGGTTCGCGGGTGCCACGAGGGCCGCCGCGCCTGCCACTAGGGCGAGCGCGAGGGCGGAAGCTCTGCGGGCCATGTTTCCTCCTGCGTGGGGGGAGGTGCGGATGACGGGAGAGGCCTCGGACGGCAACGCGCCCTGCCCTCAAGGCTCCTGAAGGTCCTGAATGTTCTTGCTGCAAGAAAGCAAAAGCCTGTCGCGAGCAGACCGTACGAGCCCCGCCCATCGCGGTCAACCCCCTGGACACCACTGGGTAACACCGGGGAAATATCGGAACGGATTGATGTGCAAGAGCTTCCGCAAGAGATTGCGCAGCGGTACGTTCGTCCCGACTCCGGTCCGGTCGGACGGGAGATCCCGGCGACGCCGGGCTCCACGCGCCCGCCCGGCCGGGCCGGTCACCGCCGCACCCCGGCGACGCTCTCAGATCACCCGCGCACCCGCCGTCGACCCCCGTACGACCAGCTCCGGCTGGAACACGTACTCCGTACGCTGCACGGGACTTCCCCCGATCTCCTCCAGCAGCGCGCTCACCGCCGCCCCCGCCATCGCCTGCACGGGCTGCCGCACCGTGGTGAGCGGCGGGTCGGTGAAGGCGATCAGCTGCGAGTCGTCGAAGCCCACCACGGACACGTCGTACGGGACGCGCAGCCCGCGCTCGCGGGCGGCCCGCACCACGCCCAGCGCCATCATGTCGCTGCCGCAGACGATGCCCGTACAGCCCTGGTCGAGCAGCGCCCCGGCCGCCACCTGGCCGCCCTCCACGCTGAACAGCGTGCAGCACACCCACTCCCCGGCCTCCTCGCGCGTGAGCCCCAGCGCCCCGCCCAGCGCGTCGATGAAGCCCTCGCGCTTGCGCGCCGACGGCACGTACCGCAGCGGTCCCGTCGCCAGGCCGATCCGCCGGTGCCCCAGATCGGCCAGATGCCCGACGGCCATCCGCATGGCAGCCCGGTCGTCCAGGGACACGAACGGCGCGCTGACGCGGTCGTTGCAGCCGTTGATCATGACGAACGGCACCCCGCGGTCGATGAGCGCGGCGTACCGCGAGGGGTCCGCCGAGGTGTCCGCGTGCAGCCCGGACAGGAAGACGATGCCGCCGACGCCGCGCTCGACCAGCTGCTCGACCAGCTCGTCCTCCGTGGCCCCGCCCGGCAGTTGGGTGCACAGCACCGGGGTGTAGCCGTGCCCGGCCAGGACCTGTTCGACGGCCTGGGCGAACGCCGGGAAGATCGGGTTGATCAGCTCCGGGGTCACCAGACCGATCAGTCCGGCGCTGCGCTGCCGCAGCCGTACGGGACGCTCGTACCCGAGGATGTCGAGCGCGGCGAGCACCCGTTGGCGTGTGCTGTCGGCGACGCCGGGCTTGCCGTTGAGCACCCGGCTCACCGTCGCCTCGCTGACCGATGCCTGTCCCGCGATGTCCGAGAGCCGTGGCGTACCGGCTCCGGACTTGGGGAGGGGCAGCGTCACACCGTCCACCACACCGTGGTGTCGGCGGGCAGTTCGGCCTCGGGGGCGCCGGACTCGGGTCCGGTGTGGGTGACCGTGCCGGGCCCGCTCTCCAGCAGCAGCCGGCCACGGACCGGGATCCGGACCGGCGCGCCGGTGGTGTTGACGGTGCAGAGGAAACCGGGGCGGGCGAAGACGAGTACGCCTTCGGGCGCGTCCTGCCAGTCGACGGACTCCCCGGCGCCGAGTCCGGGGTGTGCGCGCCGGGCGGCGATGGCCGCGCGGTACATCTCCAGGCTGGAGCCCGCCACCCCGGTCTGCGCCTCGACGCTCAACGCGCCCCAGTCGAGCGGCATCGGGAGCCAGCTGCCGCCGGAGCCGAAGCCGAACGAGCAGCCCTTACGGGTCCACGGGATCGGCACCCGGCAGCCGTCGCGGAAGCCGTCCTGGCCGGCCGCGCGGAAGTACGAGGGGTCCTGCCTGGCCTCGTCGGGGAGGGTGGTGACGTCGGGCAGGCCCAGTTCCTCCCCCTGGTAGAGGTAGGCGGAGCCGGGCAGGGCGAGCATCAGCAGCGTCGCCGCGCGGGCCCGGCGCCGGCCGAGTTCACGGTCGCCGGCGTCCCGGAGCTGGGTGCCGAGGGCGACGGGGTGGGCGAAGCGGGTGGTGTGCCGGGTGACGTCGTGGTTGGAGAGCACCCAGGTGGTGGGTGCGCCGACGGGGCGCATCGCGGCGAGCGACGCGTCGATGACGTCGCGGAGCGCGGCGGCGTCCCAGAAGGTGCTCAGATACTGGAAGTTGAAGGCCTGGTGCATCTCGTCGGGGCGCACGTAGTTCGCGGTGCGCTCCACGGTGGGTGTCCATGCCTCGGCGACGGCGATCCGCTCGCCGGGGTACTCGTCGAGGATGGTGCGCCAGCTGCGGTAGATCTCGTGCACGCCGTCCTGGTCGAAGAACGGCAGACCGGATTCACTGCTGTCCAGCAGCTTGAGCTGGCCGCCGCTGCCGATGTCGGGCAGCCCCGCGGCCTTGACCAGTCCGTGGGCGACGTCGACGCGGAAGCCGTCGACGCCCATGTCGAGCCAGAAGCGCAGGATGGAGCGGAACTCGTCGGCGACGGCCGGGTGGTCCCAGTTGAAGTCGGGCTGCTCGGGCGCGAAGAGGTGCAGATACCACTCGCCGGGGGTGCCGTCCGGGTTGGTGGTCCGGGTCCAGGCGGGGCCGCCGAAGATGGACTCCCAGTCGTTGGGCGGGAGTTCGCCGGTGGCGCCCTTGCCGGGGCGGAAGTGGTAGCGCTCACGCAGCGCCGATCCGGGGCCGTCGTTCAGGGCGCGGCGGAACCAGTCGTGCTGGTCGGACGAGTGGTTGGGCACCACGTCGACGATGACGCGCAGGCCCAGCTCGTGGGCGTCGCGGATCAGCGCGTCCGCGTCCAGGAGGGAGCCGAACATGGGGTCGATGGCGCGGTAGTCGGATACGTCGTAGCCCGCGTCGGCCTGTGGCGAGGCGTAGAAGGGGCTGAGCCAGACGGCGTCGACACCCAGCGCGCGCAGATACGGCAGCCGGCTCCGTACGCCTTCGAGATCGCCCATGCCGTCACCGTTGGAGTCGGCGAAGCTGCGCGGATAGACCTGGTAGATCACCGCGTCCCGCCACCAGCCGGAGCGGTGGCCCTCGGCGTCGTCGGACGTGCCGGTGGAAGGGGCAGCGAGGTGCTGGGTCATGTCGTCCCTGGGGGGTCTGGTTGGAAAGGGGCGGGGGGAAGGCGTCGTCAGCCCTTGACGGCGCCCGCGGAGACGCCGGTCACCAGATGGCGCTGCGCGAAGAGGAAGACGATCGCCGCGGGTATCGCGATCAGCACGGACGCCGCTGTCATCGGACCCCATTGGGCGCCGTACTGGTTGACGAACTTCTGCAGACCGCCCGCGAGGGTGAGGTTCTCGTCGCCGACCATGAACGCGGAGGCGTACGCCACCTCGCCCCAGGCGGTGATGAAGGAGTAGAACGCGGTCACCGCGAGCCCCGGCTTGGCGAGCGGCAGGATCAGCCGCCAGAAGGTGCCGAACGGGGTCAGTCCGTCGACCATGCCCGACTCGTCGATCTCGCGCGGGATGGTGTCGAAGAAGCCCTTCATCATCCAGGCGCAGAACGGCACGGCGATCGTGAGGTACGTGATCACCAGTCCGGCGGCCTGGTTGAGCAGACCGAGGTCCGACATGATGTTGTACAGCGGCACGATCAGCACCGCCATCGGGAACATCTGCGTGATCAGCAGGGTCCACATCAGTCCGCGCTTGCCGGGGAAGCGGTAGCGGCTGACGGCGTAGCCGGTGGTGGCGGCGGTGAACACACCGAGCACGGTGGTGAGTCCGGCGATCAGCAGCGAGTTGCCGAACCAGGTGAGGAAGGGGGTGTCCTCAAGCAGCTTGGTGTAGTTCTCGAACGTCGTCTCCTTGAAGAAGTCCGTCGTCGTCGCGTACGCGGCGGGCTTCAGCGACGTCAGCAGGACCCACAGCACGGGGAAGACCGCGATCAAGGACGCCGCGATCAGCGTGGTGTGCAGGCCCACGGACGCGGCCCTGGAGCGGTCGCCGCGGCGCCGTACTTTCGCCGCCGGGGGCGCGGTCGTGGTGTTCGGGGTGTGCGGCGTGTTCGGGGTGTTCGGCGTGTTCGTCTGGGGCTCGGTCGCGGCGGTCACCAGGTATCTCCCTGCTTGCGGAGGACTCGTTGGTAGACCACGGCGAAGATCATCAGGAGTACGAGGATCAGGACGCCCCAGGTGGACGACTGGGCGAAGTCGCGCGGGCTGATCTCGAAGGAGAACTTGTACGCCTGGGTCACCAGGATCTGCGTGGCCTCGCCGGGACCGCCTCTGGTCAGCAGGAAGATCACCGGGAACATGTTGAACGTCCAGATGGTGCTGAGCAGGATCACGGTCGTGCTGACGGACCTGAGGCCCGGCATGGTGATGTGCCGGAAGCGCTGCCAGGGGCCGGCGCCGTCCATCTCGGCGGCCTCGTACATCTCCCCCGGAATGGACTGGAGTCCGCCGAGCAGGGCCACGAGCATGAAGGGCACACCGAGCCAGATGTTCACGGCGATGACCGAGAACTTGGCCCAGGTCGGGTCGTTGAGCCACGGCACGGCGTCGATGCCGCCGCCGGCGAGCAGCTTGTTGAGGAAGCCCCGGTCCTCGTTGTAGAGGAAGCGCCAGGCGAAGACGGAGACGAAGCCCGGTACGGCCCACGGCAGGATGAGCATCATGCGGTAGGCGGAGCGGCCCGCGATCCGGCGATTCAGCATATTCGCGAGAGCCAGGCCGAGGCCGAAGGTGATGCCGACGCAGGAGACGGTCCACACGAGTGTCCAGCCGAGCGTGGACAGGAACTGACCGCCCGTCAGCGCGTCGGCGTAGTTGTCGAGACCGACGAACTCATAGGTGGCGGGCAGGTGGTTGACGCCGATGTTCCGCTCGACGTTGCGTTCGTTGGCGTCGGTCAGCGACAGATAGATGCCGCGGACCAGCGGGTACCCGACGATCACGCCGATCACGGCCACCACGGGTGCGACCATGGCCCAGGCGTACCAGTGGGTGGAGACCGAACGCCGCAGCCCGCCGGGGGGTTTGCCAGTGCCGCGGCTCCGGCCGCGGGCGACATCCGAGTCACCCGCGGCCTTCACCGCCGACTGGCCGGTGTGGACAGCCATCAGCCGGCCTGCCTTCCTTCCTCTCGCCGAAGTCTTACTTCCAGCCCTTGAGCAGCTTGCGGTAGGAGTCGCCGGTCGCCTTGACACCCTTCTCGGGGGTGGTCTGGCCGGTGAGGACCTTGGTGTACTCGGTCACCAGCGGGGCGAACAGGCTGCCGGTCTCCGGGATCCAGGGGCGCTCGACGGCCTTGTCGACGACGGGCTTGAAGAAGCCGACGATCTCGTTCTTCGCGACGTCCGGCTGCGAGTAGACCGAGGTGCGGGTCGGCAGCAGGTTCAGCTCGGTGGTGATCTTCGCCTGGGACTCGGCGGAGGACATGTACTCCACGAACGCGTAGGAGGCGTCGAGGTTCTTGGACCCGGCGTACACACCGAGGTTGTGGCCGCCCTGCGGGGCGCCCTGGCCGGCCGATCCGGCGGGCACCGGGGCGACGCCCAGGTTGGCCTTGTCCTTGAACTGCGGTCCGGCGTAGGTGTCGGCGATCGCCCACGGGCCGTTGATCATCATGGCCACGTCGCCGCCCTTGAAGGCGGCCTGCATGTTCTCCCAGCCGTCGGTGGCGTCGGTCTTGGCGGCGCCGGAGTCGACCAGGTCCTTGACGACCTCCATGGCCTTGACGCCGGCCGGGCTGTCGACGGTGATGGTCTTGCCCTTGGCGTCGACCAGGTCGCCGCCCTCGCCGTAGAGGAACGACAGGAACCAGTACGCGTCGTCGCCGCGCAGATACATGCCGGTCTTGCCGGTCTTGTCCTTGATGGTCTTCGAGACCGTCTTCAACTCGGCGATGGTCGTCGGGACTTCGACCCCGGCGTCCTTGAACAGCTTCTTGTTGTAGAAGATGCCGAGGGAGTCGATGACCTGCGGGACCGCGTATGTCTTGCCGTCGTACTCGGTGGACGCCGCGGCCTGCGGTACGAAGTCCTTCTCGTCCTTCAGCGCGGCCGTGCCGTCCAGCGGCGCGAGGTAGCCGAGATCGGCGAACTCGGGCGTCCAGGCGACCTCGGAGCGGATGACGTCGGGTGCGCCGGAGCCGGACTGCGCCGCGTTCTTGAACTTGTTCTGCGCCTCACCGAAGGGCACGTTGACGTACTTGACGTCGACGCCCTTGTGCTTGGCCTCGAAGTCCTCGGCGAGCTTCTTGAAGACCTTGTCCTCGCTGCCCACGGTCGAGGTGTCCCACCAGGTGACCGTGCCCGAGAGCTCTCCCGAGCTCGACTTGCCGTTGGTCTCCTCGTCGCCGCCGCAGGCGGTCGCCGCGAGCGCCAGGGTCGCGACCAGGGCGGTGGCCGTTATGCCACGTCGCATCTGAACTCCTTCAACTGCCGTACCGCTCCGTCGCGGCGCCGGGTCGACGTGAAGGTAACAAGGATGAAAGAAGGCCGAAAGAGCTTGCGGAAGATTCCTGCAAGCATCCTTGATCGTTACATTCACGTGTCCGCACAGTTGCCGCAAGGGTTCTTGACGGGGGGCGCGCGAGCTGGCAAGTACGTTACGTGTCGGCCAATACCGGCTCCGTGAGCGGGTGGCGCACTCCGGCGCCGCCACCCCGCAAGGTATTGCAAGATTTTGCTATCCGGGTGTTTGCAAGGCGCTGCAAGGCATCGTGTCCCGAGCGCCCCGTCGGTGCCCGTGGCTGATTCAGGCACATGGTGGGCAATCCGGCACACGCCCGGTACAGTCCACTCCCATGACCGCACGGCTAGCCGATATCGCAGCCCAGGCGGGGGTCAGCGAAGCGACGGTCAGCCGCGTACTGAACGGCAAGCCGGGTGTTGCCACGGCCACCCGCGAATCCGTACTCGCCGCACTCGACGTCCTCGGCTACGAGCGCCCCGTGCGGCTGCGCAGGCGCAGCGCCGGCCTCGTCGGACTGATCACGCCCGAGCTGGAGAACCCGATCTTCCCGGCGCTCGCCCAGGTCATCGGCCAGGCACTGACGCGCCAGGGCTACACGCCCGTGCTCGCCACCCAGACCCCCGGCGGCTCCACCGAGGACGAGCTGACGGAGATGCTGGTGGACCGCGGCGTCTCCGGCATCATCTTCGTCTCCGGACTGCACGCGGACACCTCGGCCGACATGCAGCGCTACGAGCAACTGCGCGCCCAGGGCGTGCCGTTCGTCCTCGTGGACGGTTTCTCGCCGCAGGTCCGGGCACCGTTCATCTCGCCGGACGACCGGGCGGCGATGCGGCTGGCCGTGACCCATCTCGTCTCGCTCGGCCACCGCCGTATCGGTCTCGCCGTGGGACCCAAGCGGTTCGTGCCCGTCCTGCGCAAGATCGAGGGCTTCCGCGCCACGATGCGCGAGCAGCTGGAGCTGACCTCCGAGGAGACCGAGGAGCTGATCGAGCACTCCCTCTACACCCTGGAGGGCGGCCAGGCGGCGACGACGGCGCTCATCGGGCGCGGCTGTACGGCGGTGGTGTGCGCGAGCGACATGATGGCGCTGGGCGCGATCCGCGCCGCCAGACAGCTCGGCAAGGACGTGCCGCGCGATGTGTCGGTCGTCGGTTTCGACGATTCGCCGCTCATAGCCTTCACCGATCCACCACTGACCACCATCCGCAAGCCGGTGCCGTCGATGGGCCAGGCCGCGGTCCGCACGCTGCTTGAGGAGATCGGTGGCACACCCGCTCCGCACAGCGAGTTCGTCTTCATGCCGGAGCTGGTCGTACGCGGTTCAACCGCCTCCGGGCCGGCGCCGGGCCCGGTGGGGAGATCCCCGGTGGAAAACGGGCGGAACTCAGGGTCGCGGGCTCGTCCGTAGGGCGTAGCGCATGCGGTCAGGACCCACCCGAGGGATGATCGGTCGAGAGTGGAAATCTGGCAGACTCTCTCTCCATGGGTGAAACGACCGTGAAGATTCCGGAAGGCACGAAGGCCGCAGCGACACCCCCCTCGGGTGCGACGGCCGACGAGTCCGGCCCGGTGTCCCGCACCGGTCGGATGCGCCGGATGCGATCGCCACGACGCCCTCGTATCTGGTTCGAAATCCTGCTGATCGGGGTGAGTTACTGGATCTATTCGCTGGTCCGTAACGCGGTGCCCGAGCAGAAGGCCGAGGCCCTGCGCAACGCGGACTGGATCTGGCATGTGCAGCGATCCATGGGCCTCGGCTTCGAGGAGGCCGTCAACCACGCCGTGAATTCGGTGACATGGCTTGTCGTCGCGATGAACTACTACTACGCGACCCTGCACTTCATCGTCACGATCGCGGTACTGGTCTGGCTCTACCGCCGCCACCCCGGCCGTTACGCGGCCAGCAGGCTCATCCTCTTCGCGACTACCGCTGTGGCACTGCTCGGTTACTATCTGTATCCGCTCGCACCGCCCCGGTTGATGCGCGGGGGGAACTTCATCGACACGGTGATGGTCCACGAGACCTGGGGCTCGATGGCCTCGGGCAACTTCAAGGCCGTCTCCAACCAGTACGCGGCGATGCCCTCGATGCACATCGGCTGGTCGCTCTGGTGCGGGCTCACCATCCTCGCGCTGGCCAAGGCGCCCTGGGCGAAGATCCTGGGGATGCTCTACCCGGCGGTGACGCTGATCGTGATCGTCGCCACCGCGAACCACTTCTGGCTGGACGCGGTGGGCGGGATGGCCTGCCTCGCGTTCGGGTTCGCCGTCTCGTACGCCTGGTACCGCGCGCTCCCGCACCAACTGCCCCGGTGGGTCGAGGACGACCGCCCGAGGCGCCGGCGATGGCTCCGCCGCCCCGGTACGCCGGGGACACGGGGCGCACACGAGCCCGCGGCACAGCCCGCGAGGAAGGGCCGGACCGTGCCGAGCGGAGAGGCCGCTCCGACCGGGGAGGCCGCCCGGACCGGCGGGGCCTCCCGGATGACACCGGCCACGCGGAGTTCGCCCTCGATCAAGAGAGGGCCGCCACCGCGGAGCGCGCCGTCGTCTCAGACCGCTCCGTAGAACAGCTCCTCCATCACGGCGCGCGCCCGTCGGGTGGCCCGACGGTAGTCGTCGATCATGTCGCCGCTGTGTCCGTTGTACGGGGTCGGGCCCGGCGCCCCCGATCCGGGGCCGTAGCCCAAATACCGCCCTATGGCGGCCAGTTCACGGCCGTCCGAGGGGAAGGTGTCGCCCGCTCTGCCGCGTACGAGCATCACGCCGTTGCGCACGCGGGTCGCCAGCACCCAGGCCTCGTCCAGGATTTGGGCGTGCTCCGTGGAGATCAGGTCCGCGGCCCGCGCGGCGGCCAGCGCCTCGCGCGTCCGGGTCGTCCGCAGACCGGGCACTTCCCAGGCGTGCCGCATCTGGATCAGCTGCACCGTCCACTCGACGTCCGAGAGACCGCCCCGGCCGAGTTTGGTGTGCAGGGTGGGGTCGGCGCCGCGCGGCAGCCGCTCCGTCTCCATCCGCGCCTTGAGCCGGCGGATCTCCCGTGCGGCGGCCTCGGTCAGGCCCTCGGCGGGATAGCGCAGCGGGTCGATCAGCTCGATGAAGTCGCGGCCCAGCTCCGCGTCGCCCGCCATCGGCTCGGCACGCAGCAGCGCCTGGCTCTCCCAACCCAGCGACCAGCGACGGTAGTAGGCGGCGTACGAGGCGAGGGTGCGCACCAGCGGGCCGGTCTTGCCCTCCGGGCGCAGATCGGCGTCGATCATCAACGGCGGGTCGGTCGTGGGCAGTTGGAGGAGTCTGCGCATCTCGGTCACGACGGTGGTCGCGGCCCGTGCCGCCTCCTGCTCGGCGACGCCCTCGCGCGGCTCGTACACGAACAGCACGTCGGCGTCGGAGCCGTACCCCTGCTCGTGGCCGCCGAAGCGGCCCATGCCGATGACCGCGAATCTGGCGGGCAGGGTGTCGCCCCAGGTCTGGCGCACGGCGGCGCGCAACGCCCCCGACAGGGTGGCGGAGTTGAGGTCGGTGACGGCGTTGCCGACCCGGTCGACCAGCTCGCCGGGGTCCTCCTCGGCGGGGCTCTCCTCGGTGCCGTAACTGCCGATGATGTCGGCCGCGGCGGTCCGGAACAGCTCGCGGCGGCGCACCCCTCGGGTGACGGCGACCGCGATCTCGGCGGTCTCGGCCCGGCCGACGGCGGCCAGTACCTCCAGCTCCAGATGATTGCGGCCGCGCGGTTTCAGTCCGCCCGGATCGCCGAGGATGGCGACCGCCTCGGGGGCGCGCAGCAGCAGGTCGGGGGCGAGGCGGCCGGCGGACAGCACACGGGCCAGATTCTCGGCCGCCGCTCCCTCGTCCCGCAGGAGCCGCAGATACCAGGGGGTCTTGCCGAGCGCGTCGGACACCTTGCGGAAGCCCAGCAGACCCGCGTCCGGGTCGGCGGAGTCCGCGAACCAGCCCAACAGCACGGGCAGCAGCGTCCGTTGGATGGCGGCCTTGCGGCTCACGCCGGACGACAGCGCCTCCAGATGCCGCAGCGCGGCCACCGGGTCCGCGTAGCCGAGGGCTTCGAGACGCTGGCCGGCCGCCTTCGTACTGAGCCTGATCTCGCCGGGGGCGAGCTGGGCGACGGCGTCCAG
This sequence comes from Streptomyces sp. NPDC050433, assembly GCF_044458565.1. NCBI lineage: Bacteria > Bacillati > Actinomycetota > Actinomycetes > Kitasatosporales > Streptomycetaceae > Streptomyces > Streptomyces sp. NPDC050433. The sequence goes on from NZ_JBITIB010000026.1 coordinate 108,797, forward strand.
CAGCGGCCGGTAGAAGATCTTCTCGTGCAGCCGCCGCACGACCGAAGCGTGCCGTCTCCAGGCCCTGTTCAGCTCGGAGACCGGTTCGGTGCGCAGCCCGAGGGAGCGTCCGAGGCGGCGCAGATCGGCTTCGTCGTCGGGCACCAGATGCGTGCGGCGGAGCCGGAACAGCTGGATGTGGTGCTCCATGGACCGCAGGAAGCGGTACGCCTCGTCGAGCTGCGCCGCGTCGGTCCTGCCGACGTAGCCGCCGGCCGCGAGCGCGCGCAGGGCGACGAGCGTGGTGCCGCTGCGGAGCGAGGCGTCGCTGCGGCCGTGCACCAACTGGAGGAGCTGTACAGCGAATTCGACGTCCCGCAGCCCGCCGGGGCCGAGCTTCAGCTCCCGCTCGATCTGGCCGACGGGGATGTTGTCGACGACCCGGCGGCGCATCTTCTGCACGTCGGGTACGAAGTTCTCGCGGTCGGCGGCCTGCCAGACCATGGGGGAGACGGCGGCCACGTAGTCCTCGCCGAGCGCGAGGTCCCCGGCCACGGCGCGGGCCTTGAGCAGGGCCTGGAACTCCCAGGTCTTGGCCCACCGCTGGTAGTACGCGAGATGGCTGGAGAGGGTGCGCACGAGCGGGCCGTTGCGGCCCTCGGGGCGCAGGTTGGCGTCGACGGGCCAGATGGTGCCCTCGGCCGTCGTCTCGGAGCAGATCCGCATCATGTGGGCGGCCAGCCGGGTGGCCGCCTGGACTGCCTTGGCCTCGGTCTTCGACGCGTCGGCGTCGTCCTCGGGGGCCGACGGGTCGTGGACCAGGGTGTGGACGGACTCGCCGACGAAGATGACGTCGACGTCGGAGACGTAGTTCAGCTCCTGGCCGCCGCACTTGCCGAGCGCCACGACCGCGAGCCGGCACATCGCCGCGTCCTCGGGCGCCGCGGCGCGGGCGATGGCGAGCGCGGCGCGCAGCGTGGCGGTGGCCAGGTCGGCGAGTTCAGCGGCGGTCTGGGCGACGTCCGTGGTGCCGCAGACGTCGCGGGCGGCGAGGGGGAGCAGACAGCGGCGGTAGGCGACGCGCAGCGTGTCGACGTCGTGCGCCTCGGCCAGCCCGGCCTCGAACTCGGCGACGCCGGGGTGCAGATCGGCCGACTCGTAGGTAACGAGCACCTGCCAGTCGGCGGGATGCCTGGCCAGATGGTCACCGAGCGCCTCGGACGCCCCGAGCACACCCAGCAGCCGGTCCCGCAGCGGCTTCGCCGCGATCAGCGTGTCCAGCAGCAGCCGGCGGTCGTCCCCCTCGTGCGCCTCGACGAGCCGGACGAGACCGCGCAGTGCCAGATCGGGGTCGGCGGTGGAACCGAGCGCGTCGAGGAGGACGGAGTCGGTCCGTACGGACGCCATCTCGGGCAGATCGAGCAGCCGGCCGGCCGCCGAGGGGTCGGTGAAGCCGTGCCGGAGCAGACGGGTGAAGGTACTGCTCCTACGTCCCTGCACCGTCATCCCGGCCTTTCGTGCGTCCGATCAAGGTCCGGGCCCGAGCCTAGACGAGTTATTCCGAAGTAGCGTCGTCCGCCCGAAGGGCGGGCCCGGCGGTGTCCGGTGCGTGCGATCGCAAGGCGCCGGGATGCCCTCGTAGCGGAGCTACTTGGGCATTTCGGCAACGCGGCGAGCGTGCGTGCCGGACACCGCCGGGCAGACGGGACTTCGGAATAACTCGTCTAGTACTCCCCCGCTCCTCGGGAGCCGGTCGTGACCGCCCGACCGATGAGTCCTGCTGTCGCGGCCGGTCACCACTTGCGGAAGGGTCGTGAGCGTACCCCGCTCGCCGCCGTACAGGAGACTCCCGAAGGGACCGCGCAATGGCTCACAAGGAACCGACCAGCACCTGTCTGGACGCCCGCTACAGCGACCCGAGGGCCGTCGCGGACAGCTGGGCCGAGGCGGTGACCCGGCTGGCGCGGGCGGAGATCTTCTGGCTGTCGACGGTACGCCCCGACGGCCGCCCCCATGTGACCCCACTGCTCACGGTCTGGTGGCGGGACGCGCTGTACTTCTCCTCGGGCGAGCGGGAGCGGAAGGTCCTGAACCTCGCCGAGAACACCGAGGTCGTCCTCACCACCGGCACGAACGTGCTCAACGAGGGCCAGGACCTGGTGGTCGAGGGCGAGGCGGTCCGCGAGAGCGACGACGCGCGGCTGCGCGAACTCGCCGCCCTGTGGGAGCGGAAGTACGGCTCCGACTGGCACTTCGAGGTGAAGGACGGCGCGTTCACGGGGAAATGGGGCCCGGTCCCGGTGTTCGGGGTCGCACCTCGCACGGCTTTCGGCTTCGCGAAGGACCCGTACAGCCAGACGCGCTGGCAGTTCGGCTGACGGCTGACGTCCGGCCCTGTCATCTGCCGTACCCACCACGGGCGTTCACGGGGTACTGGGCGGGGGCCGGTCCATCTGGGGTGTCCTGGACACGTGGCCGTACCATGGGACATCGCCATGGACACGATCAGCATGTGGGAGTTCGTCGCGCTCGCCGCCGCGGCGGCGCTCGTCGGCTTCTCCAAAACGGCGGTGAGCGGGGCCAATACGGTCAGCCTCGCGGTGTTCGCCGCCGTGCTGCCCGCGCGTGAGTCGACCGGCGTCCTCCTGCCGATCCTGATCGTGGGCGACACGATCGCCGTCCTCACCTACCGCCGTCACGCCCACTGGCCGACCCTGTGGCGGCTGTTCCCGGCGGTCGCCGGGGGTGTGGTGGTCGGCACCGTGTTCATGCTGTGGGCCGACGACGGAGCCGTACGCGTCTCCATCGGCTCGATCCTGCTGCTGATGGCGGGCGTGACGATCTGGCGGCGCCGTTACGCGCCCGAGGAGGACACCCCGGAGGAGAGCGCGTCGCTCAAGGGCCGTGTCAAGGCGCGCTCCTACGGGGTGCTCGGCGGCTTCACGACGATGGTCGCCAACGCGGGCGGCCCCGTCATGTCGATGTATCTGCTGTCGGCCGGCTTCCGGAAGCTCGGCTTCCTGGGCACGTCCGCGTGGTTCTTCCTGATCGTCAACACCAGCAAGGTGCCCTTCAGCGTGGGCCTCGGTCTGATCGACCGCGACTCACTGCTGCTGGACGCGCTGCTGGTGCTATTCGTCCTGCCCGGTGCCGTCATCGGGAAGCTGTGCGTGGACCGTATCGACCAACGGGTCTTCGAGCGGCTGGTGATCGGCGCGACGGTGCTGGGCGGCCTCCAACTGCTGCTGCGCTGACGGCGGCTACAACACCGGGAGCAGCGCCTTCAGTTCGAAGGCGGTGACCTCGGAGCGGTACTCCTCCCATTCACGCTTCTTGTTGCGCAGGAAGAAGTCGAAGACGTGCTCGCCCAGCGTCTCCGCGACCAGTTCGCTGCGCTCCATGAGCGAGATCGCCTCGCCGAGGTTCTGCGGCAGCGGTTCGATGCCCATCGCGCGGCGTTCGGCGTCGGACAGGGCCCATACGTCGTCGTCGGCGCCCGCCGGGAGTTCGTAGCCCTCCTCGATGCCCTTGAGGCCGGCCGCGAGGAGTACCGCGTAGGTCAGATAGGGGTTCGCGCCGGAGTCGATGGAGCGGACCTCCACGCGCGCCGAGCCGGTCTTGCCGGGCTTGTACATCGGGACGCGGATCAGGGCGGAACGGTTGTTGTGGCCCCAGCAGATGTACGAGGGGGCCTCGCCGCCCGAGCCGGCGATGCGGGTCGAGCCGCCCCAGATGCGCTTGTAGGAGTTGACCCACTGGTTGGTGACGGCCGAGATCTCCGCGGCGTGCTTGAGCAGTCCGGCGATGAAGGACCGGCCGACCTTGGAGAGCTGGTACTCGGCGCCCGACTCGTAGAACGCGTTGCGGTCTCCCTCGAAGAGGGAGAGGTGGGTGTGCATGCCGGAGCCGGGGTACTCGCTGAACGGCTTCGGCATGAAGGACGCGTGGACGCCCTGCTCCAGCGCGACCTGCTTCATGACCAGGCGGAAGGTCATGACGTTGTCGGCGGTGGAGAGCGCGTCGGCGTACCGAAGGTCGATCTCCTGCTGGCCGGGGGCGCCCTCGTGGTGGCTGAACTCCACGGAGATGCCCATGGATTCGAGCATGGTGATCGCCTGGCGGCGGAAGTCCATGCCGACGTTCTGCGGGGTGTGGTCGAAGTAGCCGGAGCTGTCCGCGGGGGTGGGACGCGTGCCGTCGACCGGCTTGTCCTTCAGGAGGAAGAACTCGATCTCGGGGTGGGTGTAGAAGGTGAAGCCGAGGTCCGAGGTCCTGGCGAGCATCCTCTTCAGGACGTAGCGCGGATCCGCGAAGGACGGCGATCCGTCGGGCATCAGGATGTCGCAGAACATCCGCGCGGTGCCGGGCGCCTCCGCGCGCCACGGCAGGATCTGGAAGGTCCCCGGATCGGGCTTGGCGATCATGTCGGACTCGTAGACCCGCGCGAAGCCCTCGATCGCCGAGCCGTCGAAGCCGATGCCCTCGTCGAATGCCTGTTCAAGCTCGGCGGGGGCGACGGCGACCGACTTGAGGAAGCCGAGCACATCGGTGAACCACAGGCGTACGAAGCGGATGTCGCGTTCCTCAAGGGTCCGGAGCACGAATTCCTGCTGCTTGTCCATGTCTGCTGTCCTACCCATCCTTGCCGGTCAGGCCGCCTGCTCCCACGCTGCCGAGTACACACCGGGGCACCCGAGCATGACACCACAGGATTTCCGGAAGGTTGCACACCGGCGTACTAAAGCATTGTCGGACACGCGACGCCTGCCGCGCGCGTCCGGGTGCCTCGGCGCCCGGCGCGGACCGGCGGACCGGGGGACATCGACGGCCGGCGCTCAGGCCTGGTGGGCGATCTGGATCAGATTGCCGCACGTGTCGTCGAACACGGCCACCGTCACCGGGCCCATCTCGACCGGCTCCTGCGTGAAGCGCACGCCCAGAGCCCGAAGGCGTGCGAACTCGGCGTGCACGTCGTCGACGGCGAAGGAGGTGTACGGGATGCCGTCGGCCACGAGCGCTTCCCTGAAGGGCTTCACGGCGGGGTGTCCGGACGGTTCGAGCAGCAGCTCGGTGCCGTCGGGCTCGGCCGGGGACACGACGGTGAGCCAGCTGTCCTCGCCCACGGGGACGTCGTGCTTCTTCAGGAAGCCGAGCACCTCCGTGTAGAAGCGCAGCGCCTCGGCCTGGTTGTCGACGAAAACGCTGGAAAGGTGGATCTTCATGGGGTGCCTCCTGGTTGCTCGGACGGGCGCCGGGGCGTCAGCCAGCGGTCGGTGAGATGCTCCAGCGGCCCGGTGTCGATGTGGTGGAACTTGTAGCGGCCGTCGCGGCGGGTCTCGACGAGGCCGGCGGCTTCGAGGAGGGCCAGATGCTGCGAGACGCCCTGCCGGGACGTGCTGAGCCCGTGCTTCGTCAGCAGCCGTCCGCAGATCTCGAACAGTGTCTGGCCGTCGCGTTCGGCCAGCTCGTCGAGGATCGTGCGGCGGGTGTGGTCGGCCAGGGCCTTGAACACATCATCGGACACGACTCCATTATAGGCAAGCATTTCCTTGCCTATTGGTCGAACACCCTTCCGCCTTCTCAGTGAAGCGGCGCCGCGGTGTCCGACCAGCCCAGCGGGTACGGCTCCCCGTCGTCCCCCGGCATGGGCCGCTCCCCGCCCGCCTCCGTGAACGCCGTGAGGGCGTCCACCAGCGCCGTACGCTGCTCCGGGGCCAGCCGCTCGACGATCGCCGTGATCTCACGCCTGCGGGCCGCCGAGACGTCCGCCACGAGCGTGCGGCCCTCGTCCGTGAGCCGCAGCGTGGTCTCGCGGCGGTTGCCGGGGTTGATACCGCGCTCGGCCAGCCCCGCCGTGATGAGCCGGTCCACCATCCGCATCGCGGTGGAGGGGTTCACCCCGAGCCGTTCGGCGAGGGACACCAGGTTGTCGCCGCCGTGCGCGGAGAGGACTTTCAGAAGCCGGAACTGGGGCAGGGTGACCCGGTCCTCGACGGTGGCCAGCGAGCGGACGGACAGGGTGACGAGCAGCCGCGAGGCGATCAGCACCGCCCGCGTCACGGCATCGACGTCGGTCTCGCGCGGCGCGGGTTCAGGAGGGTCGTCGGTCATGCCTCTTTGTACCGTGCCGGAGCCGCCGCGGACCCACCCGGTACCGCCGTCCGTACACCGTCCGCAGCGCCGCGCGGCACCGCCCCCACAGCCACGTTCCGGACTCGTTCCCCCTGCGCACTCCTGCTCGGCCACCTGTACGGACTACGATCTGCGCCCATGGGGGGACGACGGCACATACGCGACGCACGTCCCACGGCCTTGCTCAGCGCCGTGGCGACGCTGCTCGCCGCGCTCTTCGTCTGTCTGGCCCCCGTCGACACGCACCATCCGCCGTCACCGTCCTCGCCGCCGGCGGCGGCAGCGACGTCGCATACGGCGAGCACCGGCATCACCCTCCGTACGGATGCCGAGGGCACAACCGCGCGGGCCGCCTCGGCGCCCGAGTACACCTGCCCGTACGACCGGGGCGGTTGCCGCTTCATCCCGCACCTCACTCCGGCCGTACTCACCGCGCCGCACCCCGCCGACCCTCTCGGCACCGACCACGTGAGTCCCGCACGCCTCGCACTCCCGCCCGGCACCGGCCAGGTGCTCCGCTCCGGAACGCTTCCCCGCGCGCCGGATCTCCACGTCCTTCAAGTACTGCGGACGTAGCCGGGCCCGCGCCCCCACCGGGTTCCCGTACCTCCCCCACCCCCGTTCCGCAGGTTTTCGAGAAGGACGAAAAAGACACCATGGCTTCCAAGACCCAGAGCAGCGAGCGCAAGGCCCGAATAGAGCAGATGCGCCGCGCCGAGCGCGCGCGCGAGCGCCGCAACCGCATCATCACGATCACGGCGAGCGCGGTCGTGGTCGCGGCGCTCGTCGCTTTCGGCGCGTTCGTGCTCAACAAAGAGTCCGAGGACAAGAAGAAGGAGGAGCAGGCCGCCGCCCAGCCCGTCAAGGGCGAGAAGTCCTGGGACGCCAAGAAGCTGGGCCGTGACCATGTCGCGGAGGAGGTCGACTACCCGCAGACGCCTCCGGTCGGCGGCAACCACAACCAGGCCTGGATGAACTGCGCCGGCGACGTCTACAAGGACGCCATCCCCAACGTGAACGCGGTGCACTCGCTGGAGCACGGCGCGGTCTGGGTCACGTACAACGACAAGGCGTCCGAGGACGACGTGAAGACGCTCGGCGAGACCGTGGGCAAGACGCAGTACTCGATGCTGAGCCCCGTGAAGGAGCAGGCCGGGACCATCATGCTGACCGCGTGGGGCAAGCAGGTCGCCGTCGACAGCGCGAAGGACCCGCGTGTGGACCAGTTCCTGGCGAAGTACGTGCAGGGCCCGCAGACGCCTGAGCCCGGCGCGGCGTGCACGGGCGGAATGGGCGCCCAGTGACCCGCACGAACTGGGCAGCCATCACCGCGGTCGTCCTGGCCCTGCTGTTCGCGGGGGCGGCCACCGTCGCCTCCGCCGGGCGCGACGACTCGCCCCGTGCGACGGCCACCCCCACGGCCGACTCCGCCGAGGCGGGCTTCGCGCGTGACATGGCGGTCCATCACCAGCAGGCGGTGGAGATGTCGTTCCTCGTGCGCGACAGCACGGACGACGAGGAGGTGCGCCGACTCGCGTACGACATCGCCAACACCCAGGCGAACCAGCGCGGCATGCTGCTGGGCTGGCTGGACATGTGGAAGCTGCCGAAGATCTCCACGGACCAGGAGCCGATGGCCTGGATGGCCAAGGACGGCGACCACGCGGGGATGGACAACATGGAGGGCATGGAGGGCATGGATCACGGCGGCCACGAGGTCCGTGACGGCTCGCTGATGCCCGGCATGGCGACCAAGACGGAGCTGGAGGCCCTGCGGTCCGCCAAGGGCGAGAAGGCGGAGATCCTGTACCTCCAGCTGATGACCGACCACCACAAGGGCGGCGTCACGATGGCACAGGGCTGCGCCGAGTTGTGCGAGGTCGACACCGAACGGGCCCTGGCCGAGGGCATGGTGACAGCCCAGCAGTCCGAACTGGACCTGATGGCAGACCTCTTGAAGGCGCGGGGCGCGAAGCCGCGCGGCTGACCTGTCGATGTCGAAGGTGTGGCACACGTCGCCCCCGCTCGCGGAGTCACCGCGGGCGGGGGCGGCGCCGTTCAGGCGGTACGCGCGCCCGACGCCGCGGTCCAGGTGATCATCGGCGGGGTGACGGCCGCGCACAGCGGCACGCGCCGCAGTCCGCGCCCGGCAGGGCGTGACCCAGAATCCGCAAGGTCAGCCGTGCCATGCCTCTCACCTCTCCTTTCACCCGTTCGGGTGATAGCGGTCGCGTACACCCGTTCGGCCGCATGACGATGGGGACGCTCGGGGGCGTACGCCATTCAGGAGGGACGGAACCCCATGACCACCGCGAAAGACATCATGAACCCCGGCGCCGACTGGATCCCCTCGCACGAGACCCTGGACCGGGCCGCGCAGATCATGCGTGACCTGGGCGTCGGAGCCCTGCCCATCGCGGACGACGACGAACGGCTGACGGGCATCCTGACCGACCGCGACATCGTCATCGGCTGCGTGGCGATGGGCCATGACCCGGCGCAGGTCACCGCGGGCGAGATGGCCCACGGCACCCCGCGCTGGATCGACTCGGGCGCGGGCGTGGACGACGTGCTCCAGGAGATGCAGGAGCACCAGATCCGCCGGCTGCCGGTGATCGAGAACAAGCGCATGGTCGGCATGATCAGCGAGTCGGACCTGGCGCGGCAGCTGACCGAGACGCAGGTCGCCGGGTGGGCGGAGCGGGTCTACGCGCCCGCCTGAGCCACCGGCACCGGCCCGGTGCGGGTAGCTGGGCCGCCACCGTCGGTGGCGGCCCACACGGGCTCCAGGTGCGCTTCGCAGGCGACCCACACCCCCTTCGTACGCGCGCCGATCCCACTCCCTGCCCGATACCCGCCCCACCACCCCATCGCGTCAGAAAGACGATTACAGTGGACGTGTGCCTCAACTACGTCTCGCTCTGAATCAGATCGACTCGACCGTCGGCGATCTCGCCGGAAACGCCGAGGCGATCGTCCACTGGACCCGGCACTCCGCCGAACAGGGCGCGCATCTCGTCGCGTTCCCCGAGATGGTGCTGACCGGCTACCCCGTCGAGGATCTGGCCCTGCGGTCGTCCTTCGTCGAGGCGTCCCGCGAGGCGCTGCGCGCACTCGCCGCGCGGCTCGCCGCCGAGGGCTTCGGCGAACTGCCTGTCGTCGTGGGCTATCTCGACCGGTCCGAGGGGGAACGGCCGCGGATCGGCCGGCCGGCCGGCTCCCCGCAGAACGCCGCCGCCGTGCTTCACCGGGGCGCGGTGGCACTCACCTTCGCCAAGCACCACCTGCCCAACTACGGCGTCTTCGACGAGTTCCGGTACTTCGTGCCCGGCGACACCATGCCCGTCGTCCGGGTGCGCGGCGTCGACGTCGCGCTCGCGATCTGCGAGGACCTGTGGCAGGACGGCGGCCGGGTCCCGGCCACCCGGTCCGCCGGGGCCGGCCTGCTGCTCTCCATCAACGCCTCGCCGTACGAGCAGGCCAAGGACGACACCCGCCTCGAACTCGTACGCAAGCGCGCCCAGGAGGCCGGCTGCACCACCGCGTACCTCGCGATGATCGGCGGCCAGGACGAGTTGGTCTTCGACGGCGACTCGATCGTCGTCGACCGGGACGGCGAAGTCGTGGCGCGCGCACCGCAGTTCTCCGAGGGCTGTGTGGTCCTGGACCTCGAACTGCCCGCCGCTGCCGCCGAACCGCCGGGCGGCACCGTGGACGACGGTCTGCGTATCGACCACGTCGTCCTCTCCGAGGACCCCGTCCCCGCCTACGAGCCGGAGCTGTCCGGCGGTTACGCGGACCGGCTGGACGACGACGAGGAGGTCTACTCGGCCCTGGTGGTGGGCCTGCGGGCGTACGCCGCGAAGAACGGCTTCAGGTCCGTCCTGATCGGCCTCTCCGGCGGCATCGACTCCGCCCTCGTCGCCGCGATCGCGTGCGACGCGCTCGGCGCCGAGAACGTGTACGGCGTCTCGATGCCGTCCAAGTACTCGTCGGACCACTCCCGCGACGACGCGGCCGAACTGGCGCGCCGTACGGGGCTGAACTTCCGCACCGTCCCCATCGAGTCGATGTTCGACGCGTACATGAACGCGCTCGACCTGACCGGACTCGCGGAGGAGAACCTCCAGTCGCGGCTGCGCGGCACGCTGCTGATGGCCCTGTCCAACCAGGAGGGCCAGATCGTGCTCGCGCCGGGCAACAAGTCCGAGCTGGCGGTGGGGTATTCGACGCTGTACGGCGACTCCGTCGGCGCGTACGGCCCGATCAAGGACGTCTACAAGACGGCGGTCTTCCGGCTGGCCCGCTGGCGCAACCGCGCCGCCGTGGAGCGTGGCCGGACCCCGCCGATCCCGGAGAACTCGATCGCCAAGCCGCCGAGCGCCGAACTGCGCCCCGGCCAGGTCGACACGGACTCGCTGCCGGACTACGACGTGCTGGACCGGCTGCTGGCGATGTACGTCGACCGCGACCAGGGCAAGGACGCGATCATCGCGGCGGGCTTCGACCCCGAGACGGTGGCGAGGACGCTGCGCATGGTGGACACGGCGGAGTACAAGCGGCGGCAGTATCCGCCGGGCACCAAGATCTCCGCGAAGGGCTTCGGCAAGGACCGGCGGCTGCCGATCACCAACCGCTGGCGGGAGTCGCCGACCGCCTGAACACGCGGACCGGGGCTGAGGGCTGAGGGCTCAGAGTTCGATGCGGGCGGCGATCGGCAGATGGTCGCTGCCCGTGCGGGGCAGTGTCCATGACGACTTCGGCTCGACGTCCTTGACCATGATCTGGTCGATCCGCGCCATCGGGAACGCCGCCGGCCAGCTGAAGCCGTAGCCGTCGCCGGCCGCGCCCTGGGTGGAACGCAGCTGCGACGTCACGGCGTTCAGGGAGCGGTCGTTCATCGTGCCGTTGAGGTCGCCGAGCAGCACGATCCGCTTGATCTCCTCGTCCGCGATCGCCTCGCCGAGCGCGTCGGCGCTGTCGTCGCGCTGGTTGGCGGTGAAGCCGGCGTGCAGCTTCACGCGTACGGACGGCAGGTGTGCCACGTAGACGGCGACCTCGCCCTGCGGCGTCGTCACCGTGGAGCGCATCGCGCGGGTCCAGCCCATCCGGATGTCGACGGGGCGGCTGCCGGTCATCGGGTACTTGCTCCACAGCCCCACCGTGCCCTGCACCGAGTGGTACTTGTACGTCCCGGCCAGCGCCTTCTCGTACGTGGGAACCGCCGACACCTTCAGCTCCTCCAGCGCCACGACGTCCGCGCCGGACTCCACGATCTCGCGCGCGGTTCCCTCCGGATCGGGATTCTCCGCGTTGACGTTGTGCGTGGCGACCGTCAGATCGCCGCCGGGGCCCGACTTGCCGATGAGCAGGCCGCCGAAGAGATTGGCCCAGACGACGGTGGGCAGCAGCAGCGCGATCAGCGCGGTGGCGGAGCGCCGGACCAGCGCGGCCACGAGAATCACGGGGACGAGAAGCCCCAGCCACGGCAGGAAGGTCTCCATGAGACTGCCCAAGTTGCCGATGCGGTTGGGGATCTGGGCGTGCAGGATCATCACGAGCGCCGTCAGGACGGCGAGCGCGGCGAGAACGAGACCGCGCCGCCAGATGCCGCGGTCACCGCGCCAGCGGTCGACCAGGGTCCGGAACCGGCTCGTGGGAGGGTCGTTGTCCTCGGCGCCGTCCACTCGGGACTCAGCCGTGTACTCCTGCGTCATTCCGCTGCCCTCACTGCCTTGCCGTGCACGCCCGCCATCGACCCTAGGTGATGACGGGCGCTTTCCCTGCCGTCCCCCGACGGCCGTACGGGCTCAAGGACGAGTGACGAGGGGCGACGGGTTCCGGGGACGAGGGGTTGCCGGGCGGCTGTGACGGAACGCGCAAGAGCGGCGCGGAGGTGCGGCGGCCGGTCAGCCCTCGGTGTCCTGGGCCGTTTTCCCCGTCGTTTGCCCCGTCGTTTCTCCCGTGGCGTCCCCGATCGTGTCCCTGGGGCGCAGGCCTTCGAGCACCGCGCGGACGATGCGCTCGGCGAGGTCGTCGTCCAGCGGCGCGTCCTTGCGGTGGATGGAGCGCAGGAGCATGGGTCCGACGAACAGTTCCTCGATCAGCTCCGCGTCGATGTCGGCGCGGAGTTCACCTGCGGCGACGGCCCGGCGGACCGCCGCCGTGACCGCGGCGCGGCGGGGCTCCATCACTGTGTTCTGGTAGGCGCCCCACAGCTTCGGGTGGCTTTTCATCTGCGCGAAGACGTTGTGCAGCAGAGCCGAGTTGCGCTGGGCGAGACCGCGGCGCCTCATCGACTCCAGGGAGACGAGGATGTCGGAGAGCCCCGAGGTGCCCGACAGGGCGGGCTCGGGCGGCTCGATATGGCGCAGGACGTCGACGAACAGCTCCTCCTTGCCGCTCCAGCGCCGGTAGATGGTGGCCTTGCCGACGCCCGCGGTCCGTGCGATGCGCTCAATGGAGAGCCCGGCCAGCGGGGTGCCCTCCTCAAGAAGCTCCACCACGGCCTGGAGGATGGCGCGTTCGGCCGCCTCGCTGCGCGGGCGACCGCGCCTGGGCTCTCGCCCCTCGACCTGTTCCTGCCCTCGCAATGCCTCACCTTTCGCCCTGCCCCCACCCGCCGTACGCCCCGCACAACCCGCCGATTCTCGCCGACGGCGGGGCGTGCGGTCGACCGGCCGCCGGCTCAGTCGTGTACGGCGGAGGCGGGAGACGCGGGCGCCTCGGCTCGCCGCTTCGGTACGGGCTGCTCCGGCGCCGTACGGCCCGGCATGAAGAGGGCCACCACGGCGGCGCCGATCAGCGCGACACCGGCGGAGCCGAGCGCGGTGACATGCATCGCGCTCAGGAAGGCGTCGTGCGCGGAAGCGATCAACGGGGCGCCGGCGGGGCCGAGTTTGTCGGCGACGGCCATGGTCGCCTCGATGGACTCCCCCGCCGTGTCACGCGCGGCTGCCGGGACGGCGCCGAGGTGACCCTCGATCTCGCCGCGGTAGGTCGTGGAGAGCAGTGAGCCGAGTACGGCGACGCCGAGCGCCCCGCCGACCTGGCGGAAGGTGTTGTTGACGGCCGATCCCGAGCCGGCCTTCTCGCGCGGCAGGGCCTGCATGACGGCGACGGTCACCGGCGGCATGATGTGGGCCATTCCGGCGCCCTGGACGAAGAAGACGACGCACAGCACCCATACGGGTGTGGTGGCGTCGAACAGGGCGAAGGCGGCGAGACCGGCGGCGACGAGCAGCATGCCGCCGGTGCAGACCGCGCGAGCGCCCAACCGGTCGACGACCAGCCGGGCGCGCGGCGCGAACACCATCTGTGCCAGGGCGAGCGGCACGATCAGCAGGCCCGAGTCGAGCGCACTGTATCCGCGCACGCTCTGGAGGTAGAAGGCCGAGAAGAACGTCACACCCATCAGGGCGAAGAAGACCAGGGCGATGGCGGCGACGGCGGCGGAGAAAGCCGGTTTCTTGAAGTAGGACATGTCGATCGAGGGATGGTCGCTGCGCTTCTCGTGCACGACGAACGCGGCAAGGACGGCCACACCGCCGGCGATCGAGGCCAGCACGAGGGCGTCGGTGAAGTCGGCCAGCTCGCCCGCGCGGATGATCCCGTACACGAGCAGGACGAGGCCGACGATCGAGAGCAGCACTCCCACCGGGTCGACACGGCCCGGCTTCGGGTCCTTGGAGTCCGGCACCAGGAACCACATGGCGATCAGGGCGACGACCACCACGGGGACGTTGATCAGGAAGATCGAGCCCCACCAGAAGTGTTCGAGCAGTACGCCGCCGGTGATCGGCCCGACGGCGATGCCGAGTCCGACGCTGCCCGCCCATATGCCGATGGCCTTGGGCTGCTCCTCACGCTCGAAGACGTTCATCAGGACGGCGAGCGTGGCCGGCATCACAAAGGCGGCGCCGAAGCCCATCAGCGCCCGGTACGCGACGAGTTCACCGGGCGATCCGGACATCGCGGCCAGTGCGGAGCCGATGCCGAAGACGGCGATGCCGAACAGCAGCACCTTCTTGCGGCCGACCCGGTCGCCGAGCAGACCGGAGGTGAACAGCAAGCCTGCGAAGACCAGGGTGTAGGAGTTGATCGCCCACTCCAGCTCGCTCTGGGTGGCGCCGATCCCGACGGGCTCCGGGCTGGCGATCGTCTTGACCGCGACGTTCAGGATCGAGTTGTCGAGGACGACGATGAGCAGGCTGAACATGAGGACGCCGAGGATGGCCCAACGGCGCCGGTGAACGGCTTCGGGCACACGAGGCGCCGCCTCGTGGACGCCTGAGGGTGACGATGAGGATCTGGGCATGACGGTGAGCCTAGGCCCATTTCAATACGAGACCGTCTCGTATTGTAAATTCTTTACCCGGCGGACCGGCGAGAGCGGAGCAGCCCCACTTCCCGTCGACGGGCCATCGATGCCACCATGGAGACGGTCCGGGGACGCCGTCAGGGCGCCTCGAGATGACGAAGGAGCCGTAAGCCATGACGTCCGAGGCTGCGCAGAACACCTCCGGCGACACCAAGTCGCTGTACGGCGGGACCAGCGCCCGTACCCGCCGTGTCACCGTCCATGACATCGCCGCCGCGAAGCGACGGGGCGAGAAGTGGCCCATGCTCACCGCCTACGACGCGATGACCGCGTCCGTCTTCGACGAGGCCGGCATCCCGGTCATGCTCGTCGGCGACTCGATGGGCAATGTGCACCTCGGCTACGAGACGACCGTGCCGGTCACCCTCGACGAGATGACGATGCTGTCCGCGGCCGTCGTACGGGGCACCAAGCGCGCCCTCGTCGTCGGCGACCTGCCCTTCGGCTCGTACCAGGAGGGCCCCGTCCAGGCCCTGCGCAGCGCCACGCGGCTGGTGAAGGACGCCGGGGTCGGCGCGGTCAAGCTGGAGGGCGGGGAGCGCTCGCTGCCGCAGACGGAGCTGCTCGTCCAGTCCGGTATCCCGGTCATGTCGCACCTCGGCCTGACGCCGCAGTCCGTGAACACCCTGGGCTACCGGGTGCAGGGCCGTGGCGACGAGGCCGCGCACCGGCTGCTGCACGACGCCAAGTCGGCGCAGGCGGCAGGGGCGTTCGCGGTGGTGCTGGAGCTGGTGCCCGCCGAGGTCGCCGCCGAGGTCACCCGGTCGCTGGACATCCCGACCATCGGCATCGGCGCCGGTCCGGACACCGACGCGCAGGTGCTCGTCTACACCGACATGGTGGGTCTCACGGGCGGCAAGGTGCCGCGCTTCACCAAGCAGTACGCGAACCTCCGTCAGACCCTCGGCGACGCCGCGAAGGCGTTCGCGGACGAGGTCGCAGGAGGAACGTTCCCGCAGGAGGAGCACACCTTCCACTAGCCCCACCACAGAAGCCACTGCCGCACCAGAAGACAGCCCGCCGACATCCCCCATCGGCGGGCTGTCGGCGTTCCGCGTGACGAGGGGGTTGTCGATCAGGCCGGAGGACCCGTGGCCGCCGCGTCGACGGGCTGTCGGCCGGGTGTCGGCCTGCTGTCGGTCGCTTGTCGGTCCGTTGTCAGTGGCGGCTGCCAGGATCGACGGCATGACGCGAAACGACACAATCCCTGCCGACGGCACCACGGCCGTCACGGTACGGGGCCTGGTCAAGCACTACGGTGCGACCAAGGCGCTGGACGGCGTGGACCTGGACGTGCGGGAAGGCACGGTCCTCGGTGTCCTCGGCCCCAACGGCGCGGGCAAGACCACCCTCGTACGCTGCCTGTCCACCCTGATCCTGCCCGACGCCGGCACGGCCGTCGTCGCCGGCTTCGACGTGGTGAAGCAGCCGCGGCAGCTCCGCCGCACCATCGGCCTCACCGGGCAGTACGCCTCGGTCGACGAGAAGCTCTCCGGCTGGGAGAACCTGTACATGATCGGGCGGCTGCTCGATCTCCCCCGTACGGCCGCCCGCAAGCGGGCCGACGAGCTGCTGGAGCGGTTCTCGCTCACCGAGGCGGCGAAGAAGCCGGTGCGCCAGTACTCCGGCGGTATGCGCAGGCGGCTGGACCTCGCGGCGTCGATGATCGGACAGCCCGCGGTGCTCTATCTGGACGAGCCGACGACGGGCCTCGACCCCCGCACCCGGAACGAGGTGTGGGCCGAGGTCAAGCGGATGGTCGCCGACGGCGTCACCGTCCTGCTCACCACGCAGTACATGGAAGAGGCCGAACAGCTCGCGAGCGAGCTGACCGTCATCGACCGCGGCCGGGTCGTCGCGGGCGGCCAGGTGGACGAGCTGAAGGCGAAGGTCGGCGGCCGGACCCTGGAGATCCGCCCGAGCGACCCCGGCCGACTGCCGGAGATGGCACAGGCGTTGAGCGAGACGGGACTGGACGGCATCGCGGGGTCGCAGATCCACGACGGGATGCTGATCGTGCCGATACTCGCCGACGAGCAACTGACCGCCGTCATCGGTCTGTTGGGCGTGCGCGGTTTCGACATCGCGCACATCGGCACCCATCTGCCCAGCCTGGACGAGGTGTTCCTGGCGATCACGGGCGAGAAGTCGAGCGAACAGCCCGTGGACACGAACGACGACGCGCAGCTGAAGGGGGTCGCGGCATGAGCACGGCGACAACGACGAAGGTGACGGAGCCCATGGAGCCCGTGCCGTCCCCCCGGACCGGACAATCGGTCCGGGCCGCCGCCGGCGACGGCCGGATCGGTCTGCGGGCCAATCTGCGGCACATCGGCGCCCTCGCGCGCCGCAACGCCCTCCAGATCAAGCAGGACCCGGAGTCGATGTTCGACGTCCTGCTGATGCCGATCGTCTTCACGCTGCTCTTCGTCTTCGTCTTCGGCGGGGCCGTCGCGGGCAAGGGCAACCAGTCCGAGTACGTCAGCTATCTGGTCCCCGGCCTGATGGCGATGATGGGGCTCAACGTCTCGATGGCCGTGGGCAGCGGGATCAACGAGGACTTCCAGAAGGGGGTCATGGACCGGTTCCGTACGATGCCGATCGCCCGGTCGTCGGTCCTCATCGCGAAGATAGTGGTCGAGGTCGGCCGGATGATGGTCGCCTTCGCGATCCTGCTGATCGTGGGCTTCGTGCTCGGCATGTCGATCGAGACCTCGCCGCTCCACGTGCTGGGCGCGATCGGGCTGTCGCTGCTTTTCGGCGCCTCGTTGATGTGGATCTTCATCCTGATCGGTCTGACCGTGAAGACGGCGCAGGCGGTGCAGGGTGTGGGATTCCTGGTGCTGATGCCGCTCCAGTTCGGCTCCTCGATCTTCACGCCGCCGTCGACGATGCCGGGCTGGCTCCAGACCTTCACGGACTACAACCCGCTGTCGAATCTGGCCGACGCGGCGCGCGGGCTGTTCATCGGCGGACCCGTCGCACACGACCTGTGGATGACGCTGGCCTGGTCGGCGGTGATCACGCTGGTGACGGCGCCGGTCGCGGTGGCCAGGTTCCGCAAGAAGACCTGAGCAAGCCGGGGACCCGGTCAGGCACCGGCGATGGCGAAGGCCTCGTCGAGGGTGAGCGCGCGGCCCTCGGCGAGCGCCTTCTCATAGGCGTCCCCGTCCAGCCCCCCGGCGCGGACGGCCGCCTCGGCCGCCTCCCGGCTCTCGCGCTCCTGGGAGGCGACGTAGTGGCCCCGAGGCAGCTGCGTCTCGTACGCGCCCAGCAGCCGCGCTCCTTCCCGTACCCGCTCCGCGCCGCCGAGTCCGGCCAGCGACCAGCCCGCGGTCATCAGATGGACCGCCGGCATCTGCGGGGCGACCAGCCGCGACATCGGATCGCGCGTGTGCTCCAGCGCCTTCCGCGACTCGTCGAGCCCTTCCGCGTACCGGCCGTCGAGATTGTCCAGCCAGCCGAGCAGACCGCAGACGAAGCCTTCGAAGATGGCCAGGTTGGAGTGTTTGAAATCCTGGCGCAACTCGGCGAGTTCGCCGCGTCCCTCGGCGGCGCGCCCGCTGCGGCCGAGCCAGATCGCCAGATAGATCCGGGCGGCCGGCTCCGCCTCGTAGTCGCGCCCCCGGTCCTTGCGGGCAAGGATCTCGCGCAGCATCGACTCGGCCCGCTGCCCCTCCCCCGTCTCCATCATCACGCCCGACAGGCGCGTGCGCAGGAGCGAGACCTGCGCCTCGGCGCCGAGCAGCCGGGCGTTGTCGATGGCGGCGTGGAAGTCGGCGGCGGAGAGGGCGAACTGACCGTTGCGTTCGTACGCCTCGGCGCGGGCCGACAGTGCCTCCGCGGCGCCCCACGCGTCGCCGAGCCGGGTGAAGATCTCCAGACTCTCGTCGGCGTCCCGGCCCGCGTCGCCGACCCACTCGGTGCGGTTGGCGAGGATGTTGGCCCGCATCTGGAGGGCCGCCGCCAGCTCCCACTCGTAGCCGAAGTCCCGGCACGCCTGGACCCGCGCTTCAAGGAGTTCACGGAGCCGGCCGGGCTGCCCCGTCAGGATGACCGTGAAGAACCAGAGCGAGCCGGGCGTACGGCAGGTCTGCGGCAGACCGGGCCGGTAGACCTCGCCGACGCGGCGCAGCCAGGCCACGGCATCGGGCGTGGTCCACGGGTCCAACTCGTGGTTCATGCTGGCCAGATGGATCATCCGGACCCCGCGGCGCGCCTCCAGCAGTTGCTCGGGCGGCATCGGCGGCGGCGCGTCCGTGCACCGTTCGTGCAGCGGCGGGGCGGGGACCACCGGCGGGTCGAAGGGGTCGGGGCCCATGTCGGCCACGGCCCGTGACCAGTGCCGGGCATCGGCGCGCAGATCGCGGATCTGCCAGAACCAGGCGAGGGAGTACACCAGACAGAGCGCCTCGTGCTCGTCGCCGGTCGCGACGGCGTGCCGCAGCGCGGTGCGCAGGTTCTCGTAGTCGAGTGTGATCCGGGTGATCCAGTGGAGCTGCTCCGGACCGCGCAGCTTCGGGTCGGCGTGCCGGGCCAGTTCGCGGAAGTGCACGAGATGGCGGCGCTCGGCAGCGGCGCGGTCACCGGACTCGTCGAGCCGTTCGCCCGCGTACTCAAGGACGGTCTCCAGCAGCCGGTAGCGCATCGCGCCGTCCGGGGCGGGGGTGGCGACCACGAGCGACTTGTCGACAAGGGAACCGAGCACGTCGAGCGCGTCGGGCCCGCACACCGCCTCGGCGGCGGCGAGGTCGCAGCCGCCCGCGAAGACGGACAGGGCGCCCAGCGCGGTCCGTTCGGCGGAGTCGAGCAGGTCCCAGGACCAGTCCACGACGGCGCGCAGCGTCTGTTGCCGGGGCAGTACGGTGCGGCTGCCGCTGCCCGCGCCGAGCAGCCGGAAGCGGTCGTCCAGGCGGTCGGCGATCTGCCGGGGGGTGAGCATCCGCAGCCGGGCGGCGGCCAGTTCGATGGCGAGCGGCAGTCCGTCGAGCCTGCGGCAGATCTCCTCGGCGGCGGCCGGGTCGTCCTCCGTACGGAAGCCGGGCCGGGCGGCGGCGCCGCGGTCGGCGAGCAGCCGCAGCGCCATCGGTTCCGGCAGCGGGCCGACGGGGCGTACGACCTCGCCGGGCACGCCGAGCGGTTCCCGGCTGGTGGCGAGGACGGTCACGCCGGGACAGCGGGCCAGCAACTCCTCGGCCAGCCGGGCGGCGGCGTCCACGACATGCTCGCAGTTGTCGAGCAGGAGCAGCATGCGGCGGCGCGAGCAGTGCTCGACGAGCCGTACGAGGGGGTCGTTGGCACCTGGATCGACGGCCCGCAGCCCCTCGGCCCCGGCACCGCGCAACACGGTCTCGCGCGCCCCGAGCGCGACGAGCACGGCCTCGGGCACGGTCTCCGGATCGTCCACGGGCGCCAACTCCGCGAGCCACACCCCGTCGCCCCACCCGCCGGGGTCAACGGCGGCGACCTCCTGCGACAACCGCGTCTTCCCGGCCCCACCGGCCCCGAGCAACGTGACGAGCCGCGCGTCCCGCAGATCCTCCCGAAGATCGACAAGCTCCCCTTCCCGCCCGACAAAGCTGGTGATCCGGGCGCGGAGGTTGCCGGGCGGCGGGCCAGCGGGCGCGCCACCGCCACCGGGTCGGGGGTCGTGCCCGCCGGTGTCCGGCGGGGCCGCCCCGACGACGTGGCCGCCGCCGGCAGCGTCGTACGGCGCGCGGCCACCAGTCCCCGCCCCCGCGCGACCGCCCCCCGGCGACGCCCCGTTCGTGGAGCCCGGCCGGGGCGGCAGGGGCAGGCGGCGGTAGTGGGCGTCCGGGTTGAGCAACTCCTTGTGCAGCGTACGCAGTTCCGGGCCCGGGTCCATGCCCAGGCGGGTCGCCAGGTCGCGGCGGATGTCGTCGTACGTCGACAGGGCCTCCGCCGTGCGGCCCACCGCGCGCAGCGCGCGGATGCGCAGCGCCTGGAGCGGTTCGTCGATCGGGTGCTCGTCGCAGAGCGCCGCCAGCTCGGGCAGCGCCTCCTCCGCGTGGCCCAGGGCGAGCGCCGCCGTGAGCCGTGCCCGGCGGGCGCCCAGCCGGCGGGACTCCCAGCGCGCCGACTCGGCCCTGCGGTCGGGCAGGTCGGAGAGCGCGGGGCCGTGCCACAGCCCCAGCGCCTCGTCCAGCAGGTCGGCGGCCCGCTCGGGGTCTCCGCCGTCCAGGGCCCTGGCGCCCTCCCCCGTAAGCCGCTCGAAGCGGTACAGGTCCACGTCCTCCGGGTCGGCGCACAGCCGGTACCCGCCGCCGTCCGAGACCACGGCCTCCGCCCCGAGCGCCCGGCGGAGCCGGCTGACCAGGGCCTGGAGCGCGCCCGCCGCGTCCGCCGGTACGTCGCCGTCCCAGACCTCGTCGACGAGCGTGGCCGACGGGACGGTCCGGCCGGGCCGCAGCGCCAGCACGGTCAGCAGCGCGCGCAGCCTGGCCCCGCCGACGGCATACGGTGTGCCGTCGGCGCGCAGTGCCCGTGTGGGGCCGAGAAGCCGGTAGCGCACCCCACCATTGTCCGGCACGGCCGTCCGGTCGGCCGCCCGCTCCCCCCGGAACTCATTCCCGCGCGCGAGACGTTTCCGCCGTGTCGGCTGTACGGTCAGGCACTCCCCGCCGCCCACACCCTTCAGGAGCCGTGAATGACCACCGCACCCTCCCGTCGCGACCGGCGGATCAGTCCCGTCTTCCTCGGGATCGCCGCCGTCATGGCGGCCACGGGGTGGGCCGTGTGGACGGACTTCGCGACGGACGCCCGTATCGCCGTCTTCCTCTTCGTCACGTCGGCGTGGGTGGTCTCACTCTGTCTGCACGAGTACGCGCACGCCCGCACCGCCCTGCACAGCGGCGACATCACCATCGGCGCCAAGGGCTACTTGACGCTCAACCCCCTCAAGTACACGCACGCGTTGCTGAGCATCGTGCTCCCCGTGATCTTCGTCATCATGGGCGGCATCGGTCTGCCTGGTGGCGCGGTCTTCATCGAACGAAGCCGTATCCGGGGCCGGTGGCGGCACAGCCTGATCTCGGCGGCGGGCCCGCTGACGAACGTCCTGTTCGCGCTGGTCTGCACGGCGCCGTTCTGGCTGGGGCTGCTCGACGGCGTGCCGGTCGTCTTCCGCTTCGCGCTCGCGTTCCTCGCGCTGCTCCAGGTGACAGCCGCGATCCTCAACTTCCTTCCGGTGCCGGGACTTGACGGTTACGGCGTGATCGAGCCGTGGCTGTCGCGCAAGTTCCGCGCACAGGTGGAACCGTTCGCGCCGTTCGGACTGATCGCGGTCTTCGGCGTCCTGTTCATCCCCGAGGTGAACATCGCGTTCTTCAACGGGATCGACGCGATCCTGAGCGGCCTCGGCATCACCGATCTCGAAACGTACTGCGGCCAGAACTTCTACCGCTTCTGGACGACCCGCGACGATCTGTGCCAGTCGTTCGCCGGCTAGATGAATGAGTCCAAGGGTTCGCCTGCGGACATGGCGCGAGGGCGCCCATGGTCAGTGTGTGAAGACAGACCTGGACACCCTCGCAACG